>DAOTUF010000510.1:0-11115 GCA_034437495.1 Chloroflexaceae bacterium
CTCATCCACCCGAGTTCAATAATGGCATCGTTGATTAGCCCGAGAAACCCGTCGTGAACTCCGAGCAACACGTGCCCCTGGTCAATGCCCTGACGGACGGCGGCTCGCACCGCCGTGTTCATCCCCGGCGCCGGGCCACCAGCGTTCATCACCGCCAGCCGCAGCCGCTTTTGCTCTGGCTTGGGGGGCCGCGGAAGGGCCTGCTCAAGGCGCTCCATCGTCTGGATCGATTCTCGAAAGCTGGTTCCGCGCAGCTTGACGGCTCGTTCGTAGTCCTGCTTCGCAATGGCCTCCGCGACCGCACGGGTCTGTTCGACGCAGTGCATCAGCGGGAGCCGCGTAATGCGGTTATTGCGCATTCCCATCAGGTACGACTCGTTTTCTGCGGTCTCAGACAGAATGGTCTGAACGGCTTCGTACCCCAGAATGGTGCTCATGTTGCGGTCGAACGCACTGGGGGACCCACCCCGCTGCACGTGCCCGAGCACCGTCACGCGGGTTTCTTCTCCCAGGCGCTCTTCCAGCACGTTCTTGATATACTCGCTCTTGATAGGGTTTCCACGCCGGTCCCGCATCCCCTCCGCAACGATGACAATGCTGTCGCGGCGACCTGCTTCTCGCCCGGCCCGCAAGAGCTGGCACATCTTGTCCTCCCAGTGGTCTTCTGGCGGGTTTTCGGGGATGAGCACCCAGTCGGCACCGGTGGCAATGGCGCTCATCAGCGCCAGGTAGCCACAGTTGCGCCCCATCACCTCCACCACAAAGGAGCGCTGATGGCTGGCGGCGGTGCTGTTGATGGCATCGATGGCTTCGGTAATCCGGTGCAGGGCCGAATCCGTCCCTATCGTCATATCGGTGCCATACATATCATTGTCAATGGAGCCGACCAACCCGACAATCCGCAGCAGGGGGTGGCGTTGGGCCACCTCGGCCCCAATATGGCCGGCCTCGACCAGTTCGGCCAGGAGACCGGGCCACTCCTCGCGGAAGATGTTGGCTCCGGTGAGGCTCCCATCCCCCCCGATGACGATGAGCCGGTCAATCCCATGATGCAGCAAGTTGGCAGCGGCCTGAAGCCGCCCTTCTCGGGCTTGGAAGGCCGGGCAGCGGGCCGTCCCGATAATCGTTCCCCCCTGATAGAGAATACCTCCGACCGAGTCCCAGGTCATCTTGCGGATGTGGTCGTCCCCGTCCACCATTCCCTGGTATCCTTCGTAAATCGCATAAACCTCGACGTTCTGATCCAGAGCCGTGCGCACCACCGAGCGGAGGGCTGCGTTCATACCCTGCGCGTCGCCCCCGCTGGTCAAAACCCCGATACATGACGGACGTTGTGTCGCCATGGTGCTGTACCTCCTGCCTGAAACACGCTGAACCTGAAGATGTATCGCTTCTTCTTCTGCCACGCTCCTCAAAAAGCTCAAAAAGCATGGTATCGCCGCGCGAAAGCGCCAGATGCTCGAGAGCCTCCCCCATGCACCGCTATCCTCATTGGTATGAGGTGGGTCGCTCTGTTCAGGCTTCCTTCTGCATGTAGCGGCGGAGATTGACAACCGTCTTGCTCAATTGACGTACGGATTCCTGCATCTGCTCAAAGAGCGTTTCATACTCTTCTTCGGTCAAGGGATCTTCTTCACTGGTCAGGCGGTTGAGATCACTGCTCAATGAACTCACCGGGGTATACAATTCGTAGACCAGGGTCGCCAGCACTTCCCTGGGCGTCATCTTTTCCCAATCAGGCACATGGTGCGAATCGTGTCGGGTCATCGGTTCACTCATCAAGTTTCAACCTCCGGGGATCCTGAACATGGTCGTGCGCCTTATCCAGGATATCATTGAACATTGAACATGGTCCCGTCCTGCTATCCATAATTCCATTTCCATAGGTCGCGAGCTATTCCAGACCACCGGTCCAAAATCCCCGCATTCCTGGAATGAAGCTATTGTACCACAGGACATGGTGGAACTTTGATGGGGGATAGGAGGCGCTCCGGGAGCGCAGAGAAGCGGAGCCATGCAGCGAAAGGAGCGGCTTCGTGCTCCCCGGGGACGGGAGCAAGGAGGGGAAAGGAGGGGAAAGGAGGGGAAAGGAGAAGATACGGAGGGGTAAAGAAGCAGACAGCGACAATCAACGCAGAATTATCGCTATCTACGAAAGTTCCTCTCTTTCCGGGAAGTTTCCACCTTGACAGATGA
This sequence comes from Chloroflexaceae bacterium, assembly GCA_034437495.1. Lineage (GTDB taxonomy): Bacteria > Chloroflexota > Chloroflexia > Chloroflexales > Chloroflexaceae > JAAUSY01. The sequence goes on from DAOTUF010000510.1 coordinate 2,197, forward strand.
CGTCTCCAGTCGTATAATTTATCAATTCGATGGTTTTGAAACGATTTTTTGATACCTGGTCTGGTTCCATCGTTCCATCCCCAAAGCCCCTGCTGGAATCATGATGAGTATCCACGCAAAGAAAACTGGTAAGGAGTGTCAATGCAATGAGTACCGCACCAAAGACCCCACGGAAAGATGAGCTTCCCGCGGATATTCCGCTTTCTGTGCTGTTGTTTTATACCGCCATGTGCCAGAATGTTGCCCTGAATGTATTCGCAGAACACCTTGAAATCGGTGCGCTCTCGCTGCGACATCTCATCTCCGGGCGGGCCCAGCGGCCTCGCAGCCGCACCCTCGAACTCCTGGGAGAATCCCTGGATATGCCAGTCCAGGAGATACGCTATCGGAACAGCCTGCGCCCGACCAGTGCGCCGCGCTTTAGCGACTGGTTGAGAGCTGCCATGGAGCGCGGCGACTTTTCGCGGGCCAAGCTCACGCGCGAAACCGGGATAAGCGATGGGGCGCTCCGAAACTATCTCTCCGGTCGCACCCTGCCCGACTCCCACCAGGCGCAGCGCCTTGCCGAGACGCTGGAGGCCGACTCGCTGGAACTGGCCAGCGTGCTGGTGGCAGACCATGTAGTACGCAATGGTGGGCAGACCGAACCGTCCGCGACATTGGGTCCAGATGGGGTGGCCGTGGTGGGCAACCCCTCCTTCACGAATGGGAACGATGGGACCGTCACTTCTGGTGATCCTCTGTCCTTCGCCGGGTATCCATCGCAGGGAACTCCCACCTCAGCGAACGAAGAGGAACACCTGTTGTCGCTCTGGCGAAGGCTCCATCCCCAGGGGCGACGGGCAACGCTGATTTACATCGCCGGGTTGTTGACCGAGGGATAAGGGATAGTCCACCTGCTCCCCGCCAATGAGAAGGGAGCAGGAGAGCGAACGCGAGGGCGACTTGCACATCATGGCACAATTCGCTATACTGCGCCCGACGGCATGCCGGGTATGGAGCGGGGAGGGGGAGAATTGACCAGAGACCAGGAACGCATCGCACAGGCAGCAGCCATACTCCGCGATGCCCGCAGCGTGGTCGCCCTGACGGGGGCCGGCCTCGGGCGACCGTCGGGCATCCCCGACTTTCGGAGCGAGGGCGGACTGTGGTCGCAAGATGACCCGATGGAGGCAGTTTCGCTCCAATCCTTCCGCCTCAACCCGCAGCGCTTCTATGACTGGATCCAACCGCTGCTAGACCTCATGCTGGCAGCAAAACCCAACCCGGCCCACCATGCGCTGGTCGCCCTCGAAACGATGGGGAAGCTCCGGGCGGTCATAACCCAGAATATCGATGGCCTGCACCAGCGGGCCGGTTCGCGGGTGGTCCACGAACTGCACGGGCATGTTCGGAGTGCGACCTGCTTCTTCTGTGGTCACGCCTCCCCGATAGACCCGCTCATCGCTCAGATGCGTCAGCGGGTCGTTCCCCGCTGCCACTGCGGTGGCCCCTACAAACCCGATATTGTGTTCTTTGGCGAGATGCTCCCGGAGGAGCCGCTCATCCTCGCGCAGCAGGCGCTCGAACGGTGCGATGTGCTCATGGTGCTCGGAACCTCGCTGGTGGTCCACCCGGCCGCCGGATTGCCGCTGATTGCCTTGCAGAACGGTGCTCACCTGCTCATGGTCAATATGAGTGAAACGTATCTTGATGGGTATGCCGCGGTGGTGGTGCGCGAAGACCTGGCCACGGCGGTGCCCGCCATCGTAGCGCACGTCGAGCAGTTGGCCGAGCGGGAAACAGAAAGCAGACAGGGAACAGAGCAGGAATAAGGAGAACAGAGGTCATGAACATTCGTGAAGCCATTCGGGTCGTCACCAGTGGCACGGACCTTGGTCAGGACGAGGCTTCCGAGGTGATGAACGAAATCATGTCGGGAGATGCTACCCCCGCGCAAATTGCCGCCTTTCTCACGGCCCTTCACATGAAGGGGGAGACCCACGCGGAGATTGCAGGGATGGCGCAGGTGATGCACGAAAAGGCAACCCCGGTCCCCTTCGATGGCCCGGCGGTGGACACCTGTGGGACGGGCGGAGATGGTTCGAAAACGTTCAACATCAGCACGACCGCGGCCTTTGTGGTGGCGGGGGCCGGGCTGACCGTGGCCAAGCATGGCAACCGCGCTATGAGCAGTTCGGCGGGCAGCGCCGACGTGCTGGAAATGCTCGGGGTGAAGATAGACCTGGATGCCGAAGGGGTCGCCCGATGCCTGCGCGAGGCCGGCATCGGCTTCATGTTTGCGCCGGTCTTCCACCCCGCCATGCGCTTTGCGGGGCCAGTGCGCCGCGAGATAGGCATTCGGACGGTGTTTAACGTGCTCGGGCCGCTTTCAAACCCGGCCCACGTTCGCCACCAGTTGGTCGGGACGCCCGGTGCGCCCCTGGCCCAAAAACTGGCGCGGGCCCTCAGCCGCCTCCAGATGACCCATGCGCTGGTGGTACATGGCGATGGCGGGTTGGATGAGTTGGGGCTGAGTGGGCCGAGCCTGGTGTTTGAGGTGCGCGGCGCAAACGAGCCAACCCGGATGGTGATAGACCCGACCGAACTGGGGTTGAAGCGAGCACCCATCGAAGCCCTGCGGGGGGGCAGCGCCGAAGAGAATGCCCGCATCACGCGGGATATTCTGGCGGGACGCGAGCGGGGGCCAAAATACGATGTAGTGGTGCTCAATGCTGCCGCGGCGCTGCTGGCGGGCGACATGGTGACAGACCTTGCCCACGGACTTGAGCTTGCGCGGGTCAGTATCGAGCGGGGCCACGCGCTTGAGCGCCTGGAAAAGCTCGTGACCATCAGCAACGCCGCGCCATGAAGTTAGAAGCCGTGGGACGGTCAGGTCAGACGGTTAGTGGACTCTCCGTTTTTCATCCTGAAAGTAGGTCCGCTGACTGCTTAGGACGAAATCTTCGCGGTTCAGCCGCCGATGCCTCATGGAAAAGGAACGGGCCGCTGTGAAGAACACCAGCAGGATAAGAACCGTCCCTGCCGCAATCAGGAAAACCTCCAGGGGTATGTGCGTTAGAAAAGAGAGCATACTTCGCATTCCAAACCTCGCCACCTGAGAATTGGGTGATGGTCGTGTGGGTGTCTTTCGTTCTGATGGTCGCCTGATGGGAGATATACTACACCAGGTAGCCATTCCTGGCAAGGGTCCCCCGGTCCCGCGGTCAGAGCCACGGGGTTCTTCTCGTCTCCACATGTGGTACAATACTATCGGAAGGGTGGGATATGAGCCTCAAGGATGAGACCCTCCAGACCTCCCCCGATTGGTGAGGATACGAGAAATGATAAACCGGTTTCTCCAACCCATTTCTGCTGAGCACGCATGTGGATAATTCCCCCTACATTCTGCTGGTTGAGGACTGTTCGACCCAGGCCCTCCACATCAAGCACCTGGTCCAGCGAGTTTCAAAGTATCCTGTTCAGGTTGCCAGAGATGGGTTCGAAGGGTGGAAGCAAGCCTGCCTCAACCCTCCGCGCCTGATACTGCTTGATATCAACCTCCCCGGCATTGATGGGTTCCGCCTGCTCAGCCGGCTCAAGCACAGTACTGCCACGGCCACCATTCCCGTGCTGATGATGACCTCGTGCGATAGTGTGGGGGATGTCGAGCACGCCATTGCGCTCAATGCCGACGGCTACATCTTCAAAGAGGATTTGTTTTCTTCCAGGGATGCCGTAGCCAGAGCCTGCGCGGATATTGACCATTTCTTGCGATAAACGGGGTGTCGGGAACCCGGCCCGTCATAGGCGATAGGGCGCAGACGCCGGGGTGCTCACCGTTCACCGTTGCTCCGACCACCACCCGGAGGGGGGATGGCGCTTTTCGGGCGGCTTGCTGCGGCAGTGTACGCACCACCGAAACGGCACCCCCGTCCCGTGCTCTAGCTCCAACCCTTCGCGGCTCCCGCAGTAGCGGCACACACTCAGATTCTCGATATCATCGGCTCGCCAGAGCTGCGGGGACCAAACCATCCGCAGGAACCCGTTGACCGAGAGAATGCCCACCTTGACGCACACCGCGGCGGGGAAGGTCTCCTCGACCCGCGCAAAGAGATTGAGCGGGTAGGAATAGACCTCATCGCCTATCATGACCGTTTGCATGCGTGGGTGCTGGCGGATTTTCATCTCGTAGTTTCCCCTTCAAACGAGCGACTCCTCGCATATGGCCACAAAGCCACAGTGCCGGCAGCGAGCGGGGTTGGAGTGGCTGCGAGCACACGGTTCATCATCATCATCCGTCAGGTCGGCCCACATCGCCTCCAGCACGTTCAACACGCGCTCCCGCACGGAGGGGGTGTAGGGCACCCGAAAGGTCGTTCTGGCATAGCGCAGCAACCCGTAGGGCGGCGGGGAACCGGTGGTTTCTTCCAGGAGCAGGCAATAGGCCGCAACTTGCATCACATCGGACTCGTACGGCGAGGTGGCGTGGCGTCCGGGTTTGACCTCCACCGGGAACCACACCCCTCCCTTTTCCAGGATATAGTCAGGTTTTCCCGTCAGGCCAATCTGACGGGCAAGGAGCGGCTGCGCAAGCGAATGATGATGGTCGCCGCCAGTGTCGCTCCCCACCACGCGTACCCAGGGGATACCCGTGTTTCGCCGCAGAGCAAGCGCCAACCAGAAGGAAAGACCAGCAAGCAAGAGGAATAGCGGCGGCAACCCGGTGTTTGCATCAGCAGAGATGGGCACGGCAGCCACCAGGATACCAGCCAGCCAGAAGACCATGGAACTGAGGCGCACCAGGCACCCGTGCCGCCGATGCAGCAAGGTTCCCCACTTCCGTCGGGCGTGGCCGGCGGGTTCTTCCCCTGCCACGCGCCGCAGCCACCAGGCGCGGGCGCAGTAGACATATTCGCTCAGTTCGCTTACTCGAATCATTGGCATCGGCACGGCTGTCCTGTCATAGACACTATTCGGGATATTCAGACGGGAGGGAACTGGTTCCCTCTCTCCACCAGTATACCACCGAAATCCGTCACCGGTTCAGGAAACCAAATCCTCGCTCCTCCTGTAAAGGTAACATCCTCTCCCTGCTATCGGTGGTATAATCCAGGAGAAGCATTATGGATTTCAGAGATATGGAAACAGACATTACCCTTCAGCCTATGGGCAAAACAAATTCCATTCGGGCATACTTCCGAGATGTGGTCGGTGATATCACCGACCACAAGCGGGTCGAGGAAACCCTGCGCAAAGCCCACGATGAGCTTGAGCTGCGGGTTCAGGAGCGCACAGCCGAACTCTCCCGCGTCAACCAGGAGCTTCAGGCCAAAGAAACCCGCTTCCGGACTATCATTGAACGGAATGCCGATGGGATGATTATTGTGGATTCCCAGGGGATTGTACGCTTTGTCAACCCCGCAGCAGAGCACCTCTTTCGTCGCTGCGCCAATGAGTTGTTGGGGGAATCCTTTGGCTTTCCGGTCGTCGCTGGCGAGACGGCAGAACTGGACGTGATACGCCAGGACGGAAAGCCCGGGATTGTGGAAATGCGCGTGGTTGAGATTGAGTGGGAGGGGGAGCGTGCTTTTCTGGCCACCTTCCGCGACATCACCGAACGGGCCTCTGCCGAAGCTCGGCGGATGACCCGCTTCGCCGTGACCAATATCCTGGCCCGTGCGCCGACGCTGGCCGAAATGATACCGGGCGTGTTGCAGGCTATCTGCGAATATGCCCGGTGGGAGCTTGGGGAAATGTGGCTGGTCGACCCGGATTCGCACCTGATGCGCTGGAGCGGCATATGGAGCACCACCCCCCTCAGCCCGGTCGAACAGGAAACCGTGGGCCACACGATGACCTTCGACCCGACACGCGGGTTGCACGGCGGGGTTTGGGCCACCGGGCAACCCGCCGTCATTGACGATATGACCACCAGCCTGAACTTCCCACACGCAGCGCTGGCGGTGAACCGGGGGCTTCGGTCAGCGATTGCATTCCCCATTTTGAATGGGCGCGACGTGACGGGCATCCTGCTTTTTTGCAGTCGCCTGATGCACCAGCCAGACGCCGACCTGACCAACCTGATGAATGATATCGGCAACCAGATTGGCCAGTTCATTGCGCGTAAGTGGGCCGAAGAGGAACTGCGCAGCGCTCACCGGGCGCTCAAGACGCTCAGCGAGTGCAACCAGGCGCTCATCCGCGCCACAGACGAGTCCGCCTTTCTCCACGACATCTGCCGCATCATCGTCAAGGTTGGCGGCTATCGTCTCGCGTGGGCCGGTCTTTCCCGTCAGGACGAGGGCCGGGCCAGTGCTCCTCCCCTGGCGGTGCGGGTGGGCTATTTTGAAGACCAGTATATCGAGTCAGCGGACACGACCTGGCAGAACATCGGGCAAGGCTCCGGCCCCATCAGCACGGCGCTCCGCACCCGGCTGCCCTGCGTGACCCGCAACATTCTGACGGACCCGGCCTGCACCTCCTGGCGAAGCGAGGCGCTGCGGTGTGGCTATGCCTCCTCGGTGACGCTGCCGCTCGTGACCGAAAAGCAGACCTTCGGGGTGCTGACCATCTATGCTGCCGAGCCAGAAGCCTTTGGCAAGCAGGAAGTCACGCTGCTGATGGAGATGGCGAGTGACCTGGTGTATGGTCTCCTTGCGCTGCGCACCCGCGCCGAACGCGACCGCGCCGAAGAAGCGCTGCGGTTGTATGCCGAGCGGTTGACGAATATGCGCGCCATCGACCAGGCCATCCTGACCGCCCAGACCCCGGAAGCGATTGCCCGGGCCGCCCTGAACTATATCCAGCGGGTGGTGCGCTACCAGTGGGCCAGCATTGTCGGGAGCGACCTGGAGACCCGTCAACCCGTCGTGCTCGTGACCGATGTGCAGAACAACCAGTCCGAGAACCTCTCCTTCGCCCCCTCCGGCGTGCGCCTGCCCGAGTCCATCTCCAGTATGCCCGGAGGGACGGAGCCGGGTACGTTCCACTACGTCGAGGATATTCTCTCTGTGCCAGAGCGCTCGACCGTGGTGGAGCAACTGTTTGCCGCCGGGATACGCTCCTACGTGAGCGTGCCGCTGCTTGCAGATGGGCAGCTTATCGGGGGGATAAACCTGGGAGCAACGACGCCCCACGCCTTTGATGAGCAAAACCTTTCGATTGTTCGGGAGGTGGCCGACCAGTTGGCCGTGGCCATCCACCACGCGCTGTTGTTCGAGCAGGTGCAGGCCGGGCGCGAGCGGCTCCAGGTGCTTTCGCGCCGCCTGATGGAGGTGCAGGAGGTGGAACGCCGCCACATTGCCCGCGAACTGCACGACGAGATTGGGCAGTCGCTCACGGCGGTGAAGATCAGCCTTCAATCTATCCATTCCATTCACTCTTCCCATGTGACCCGCCAGGGGCCGGGGGGCAACGGAACATCCAGGGTGGAGGAGCAGATTAAGGAGAGCATGGCCATTGTCGATCATGCCCTTCAGCAGGTGCGCAACCTCTCGCTCGATCTCCGTCCCTCCCTGCTCGATGACCTGGGACTGGTCGCGGCGCTGCGCTGGTATGTGGACCGCCAGTCGCAGTGGTCCGGGGTCATGGCGGAGGTGGTGGCCGACCCGGACCTCACGCGCCTGCCCTCCGACCTGGAAACGGCGTGCTTCCGTGTGGCCCAGGAAGCGCTGACCAACGTGGTGCGGCATGCGCGGGCCCGTCAGGTTCAGGTGGACCTGCGGCAGCGCAGTGGCCAGCTCTACCTGGCCATCCGCGACAACGGCATCGGGTTTGACGTGCGGGCGGCCTGGAAGCGGGCCGAACGCGGCGCAAGCCTGGGGTTGGTCGGGATGCAGGAGCGGGTGCTGCTGGTCGGGGGACAGTTCGACATTACTTCAACCTCAACCCGTGGAACTGAGATTCGGGCGCGGTTTCCGGTGCCCGGGCATTGCGCTATCTCTCGGGACAGTGAGGCATAACGTGCGATGCACCATGCGTGATGCAGAACCCAACATGCGATGAAACCCATTCGTGTTTTACTGGCTGAAGACCACACCCTCGTCCGGGCAGGTATTCGGGCGCTCTTGCAAAATCTCGATGATGTTCAGGTGGTTGCCGAGGCGGGCGACGGACGGGAGGCCCTCCGCCTCATCCAGATTCACCAGCCTGATGTGGTGCTGATGGATATTGCGATGACAGGCTTGAACGGGTTGGAAGCCACCGCCCGCATTTCCAGAGAGTTCCCCCGCGTGCGGGTGGTTATTCTCTCGATGTACGTGAGCGAGGAATATGTCCTGCAAGCGCTCCGCGCCGGGGCTGTGGGCTACCTGCTCAAGGATGCCGGGACCGCCGAGCTTGAGCTTGCCATCCGCGCCGTGGCCCGCGACGAAACCTACCTCAGCCCGGTCGTGTCCAAGCATGTGGTGGCCGACTACGTGCGGCGCGTCGGGGGGGAACCAAGCTCGCTGGAACGCCTGACCCGCCGCCAGCGCGAGATTTTGCAGCTGATTGCGGAGGGTCGGTCTACCCAGGAGATTGCCCAACTGCTCAACATCAGCGTCAAGACGGTAGAAACCCACCGCTCGCAGTTGATGGAGCGGCTCGGGATACACGACGTGGCTGGCCTGGTCCGCTATGCCATTCGGGTGGGGTTGGTCACACCCAACGAATAACCTGGATACCCTGAATAACCCTACAAGGAGCACTGTGTTTGTGGAACGCCCATTACTCAGCGTCATCATGCCTTGCTACAACGAGTCCAGCACGCTCCCCCGCATCCTGGAGGCGGTGCGAGGGGTTGCCCTGGACAAAGAGATTATCGCCGTTGACGACCATTCGTCGGATACGACCCTCTCCCTCCTCCGGGACGAAGCGTCCCGCGACCCCCGGCTGCGGGTGATACACCACCCCCACAACCGCGGCAAAGGGGCCGCCGTGCGGAGTGGCCTGGCGCAC
>DAOTUF010000511.1:0-4138 GCA_034437495.1 Chloroflexaceae bacterium
TGGGTACGTCCACGCCCTCATCCAGACATTTCATCGCCACAAGCCCCTGCAAATACCCCGCCGCAAAATCGGCGAGAAGCTGCTGACGTTCGTCGTTGCTTTCCTTCGCAGTAAAGGGATGAATCAGCAAGCCATGCTCCCACCCGACCACGCGGCACACATCCTCAAGCTGTTCGGGGGCGCAATAGAAGAGTGCGTGGCTGAGTGGGCCAACTTCAGCAAGCAGTCGCCTCAGGCACTCCAGTTTATTCGCTGCGCTATTGAGCAGCCGCGCCCGCTTGATGAGCACCATATCCAGGGTTGCTTCTATCTCCGAGTTGTCGCTACCCATCAACCGCCCGATCTGTTCGCTGAGGTTCTGGTATTCCTCCATTTCCTCCGTGGTCAATTCGACAATCTGCGGATAGTAGCGATAGGGGGTCAGAGTGGTGCCTATGGCCTGTTCAAGCGGGTATTCAAACACGGTTTCGCCAAAGTAGTCACGCAGCGCATCCGTGCCCACATCGTCAAACCAGCGGTCGGGCGTGGCCGATAGCCCCAGACGGTAGGGTACCTGGTGCGGCAGGTGGGTGCGACTACGAGCCGCGCCCAGGTGGTGAACCTCGTCGGCAATGAGGAGCGTGGGCGACCCGCCTGTACGCGACAGGATATGTTGAAAATCAGTGTCTATGAAGGTGGTATGCGTGGTAATGACTGCGATATACGAACGATCTCCGTGGATGTACTCGGAAACCTGCTGATTGAAGGGGGATAGCCAGCGTGTTTTGCTCTGGTAGGCCAGCACAGGTTGAAGCCCGAATGCCATAGCTTCTTTGTGCCACTGGGTCACGAGGTGCTGGTAGGGGCAGGAGATGATGACCGCCAGTCGCTGCTCGCGTTCGTACAGCCGCACCATTGCCACCAGCGAGGTGATTGTTTTTCCCGTGCCGGTTGCCATTTCCAGGATGCCCTGGCACCCGTTGGCAAACCAGGCTTCTACCGCTGCTTCCTGGTAGTCGCGCAGGGACAGTTCGGCGGGGCAATGGGGGTGTTCGCGCACAACGTACCGCGCAGGGTGCTCTGCAATGCGCCGCCGGGCCGGGTAGGGACGCTCTTCCGTCCGCAGCTTGAGGATTTGTTGTCGTGCCGCTTCGGGCAGGTCGTATACAAAGACATTGGGATCTTCGTTGGCCCATAGCCGCTCGAACCGCTCAATGTCGTGCTGGACGGTTTCCCCCTGGTAGGGCTTCCACGAGCAGAAGATTTTCAGCGACTCGTAGTTGCGCGTCCCCTGGATACTATCATTATAACTACCCTCGAAGCTCACCTGGTTGCCCTCATTGTCGGTGAAGATGCCAAACTTGGCGTGAAACTCGCCCGTCAGATCGTTGGCGGGCACCGCCAGGCGAAAATCGAGAATGCGGTCGGCAACCATCCAGGCCAGCGCGGAGCAGGTGCGCGTTTCGAGGTCCCGCGCCAGGTTGGTGATGGTGCAAGCAAGAGCCTGGTGCAACAACGTGTTGCGGCGGGCTTCGGTGCCCTCCCGCATTGCCTTCCAATCGTCGGAGGAGAGAATCGGGCTGGTAATCCAGCGGGCGTGGCCGCCATTGGCAGCGAAGGCTACCATACCGCTGGCGTTGATATGGAGCCAGGCCGAGCTAAAGAAGCCTACGCCGCGGTCGTAGCGACGCGAGGCGGTGAGCAGCGGCTTGAAGAAATCTTCGGTCAGGTCGTTTCGTGATGTGTCCATTGATGTTGGTAGAGATAATTCGCGGAGTGAGTTCATTGGCTTTGCTCAGGGTGTTGCTGTGTTTCTTTCAGCAGATAGCCCTTCCTGTATTCCTTTCCCATTTCCGCGGCATTATCATTCCCAGTGCATATTGATATAGCTTTGCGTCGCCTGTACATCAAGTGGCCTTGTTGCATTCCCCGAACGAACGTAAAATTCGGTTATGTTCTTATCAGACAAGTACACTGGTTGCGAACTCCGTTCAATATGGACAATGCAAACCGTATGTCCATCCTGCTCGGCAAATGAGGTATGGATATATGGACTGAATTCGGCTCCTAATGCAGCATCAAGCGTATTCCGAAGCGTCAATTCAAAACCATCACAGCTCCCCTGTTTCAATGTTTTCAAGTCTGGCTCAATCCCAACAATACTTCCATTGTCAGCTACTCCAATAAGCAATGTCCCGCCCTCAGTATTAAGAAAACCTGCAACCGTTTTAGCTATAACCTTCTGCAATCCGGTATTGACCTGTTGCTCTCGGTAGTCCCATCGCAAACTGGATTTGAATTCGAGAACTGAACTTTCTCCTTTTTCAATCATTTCAGCAAGCGTCAGAGTTTTGGGTGGCTCAATGTCGACCAGAAGAGTTTTCATCCGTTCGTTGATAGCATCTGTAATGAGCGAACGACGTGCTGCCAGGAATTCCTCAAACCGTTCTAATTTCCACAACAATGGATCTGTTGGAACAAATTGTTTGCTCAATGCACCGGGGTAATTCTGCTCAATGGTGCTGAGATATACCTCTGGTTCCAGGAGGTTGACATTGCCAGAGCTTTGTTCAGTCAAAAAAACACGGTTGGCTATTTCATTAACAATTTTCTTGTGCAGGTGATTTTCCCTGGAATATCTCCCAGAATCGTAAAGCAGCGATGGAGCAAAAATATATTGACTGCGAACAGCGTAGGATGCCCCTTGTGGAGAATCAAGGCTGCTTCCATTGAACCAATCCACAGCCCCTTTCGACTTGGCTATCACAAACATCATACGGTAGAGTGGATGCTGAATAACCCGCCCTTCCAGATCGCTTGGCTTGACCTCAATGCGCCCTCGTTGTTCTATAATTGCATTGACCAGATGTTGCCAGGGGCTTGCATTTCGTTGCATAAGAGAAATATCATGATCGAGTTTCTGATCCGTCTGGCTACTATAGCGTGCCCATATGCTTGCTGCGTATATCCAATGAATAGCGTGTCGCATATCACGGTCATTCTCAAACTTTCCGTTATGTGCTGCCAGGTAGGACACAATAGGAACAAGGACATTCGTGGTGTTCAGATCATCGGTTGAGTGGATATGTGCGTGTGTGGGAAGATTTGTAACGAGATAATCAAGAATGCTGATCAATCGCTCCCAACCGGACTGGATCTCCGGAGCCGGTGTTTTATGGATAACCTCAAAAAGTCCTCGTCCATGAACAACGGCTACCAGACTACGAACCATAAACGTCAGATCGAAAGAGAACCGCTTTGTTTCCAGTTCCTGGATTTTGTCTTTCATGGCCTGGCGGGCCTTTGGCCATTTTCCGGTGATATGGGTGAGGGTCAATTCGGCATCGGTCAACTTTGTTCCCAGGCTGTTGACCCGATCAAACACATCTATTGCATCTTCCAGAGGGGCTTCCGGGGGAACGGTCTGGATCGGGTAATTTTGTTCCAGGATACCCCGCAGGCGGTTCAAGTTATCGTTGTATTTTTCTGCCAGATCGGATGGGTCCTGACCAGAACCAATCTTTTGTCTTGCGATACCAAAAACTCGTGGCGGATTGGCAGAAAAGCATTCCGTGACGGCGACCCAGTTCGGGCTACGCTGCATGCGCGTTACCTGATAATAGAGAAAGTCGCCAGTTTCCAGATCAAAATAGAGGTTCTGAGGATCATTTTTGATGTCCTGGGGCGTATAGTAGGGAGGAATTTCGCCCTGAGTTAGCATGTACAACGTGGTCAATCGTTGCTGGCCATCTAAAATCACCATTGTGGTGCCAAGTTTGTCTTTTGGCATCCGCAAATTCTTTATCTCTGGTGGGTTCGCTGTGCTCCAGAAGAGTAGACTACCGGTGGGAAAACCTCGATACAACGATACCATAAGTTCGCGTGCTTGCTTGAGTTCCCAGACATATTCACGTTGAAATTCAGGGAGAACAATGTCAAGGTGACGTATTTTTGTCATCAGCTCGTGAATTTTCATACAATTGTGTCCTTTGTGTTACGATCATAATTGTCCTGTCCGTTTCGTCAGTCAATGTTAGCAAACAGTTATTCGCTCATAGCTGTTTCCCCTGCCTGGCCAGCAGGCAAGTGAATATCTCTCGCGTGTACCATTGCCGATATGTTTTCTCCTGTGTGCTACAATACCAATACCTCAAAGAGT
>DAOTUF010000512.1:0-4354 GCA_034437495.1 Chloroflexaceae bacterium
CCCAGGTCCACTATCCCCCCCCGCAGCCGGTGGGCAGCGTCCCGGCTGCGCCACCCGTTCAGCCCCCCCCGCCGCCACCTCACCCCGCGCCACCTGCTGCGCCGCGCCATTCGCTGCGCTCTGCTCAACTGGTGGTGAAGGAAAGCGGTATGGCGCTGCCCCTGCCCGACGCGGCCCAGGCGCTCGTTGGACGAGCCGACCCGGTGAGCAATTTCTACCCCGACATCGACCTGTCCCCCTACGGAGCGCTTCAGGCGGGGGTGGGACGACGCCATGTGCGCCTCCAGGTGCAGGGAGCCGAAATCTTTGTCGAAGACCTCGACAGCACCAACGGAACATTTCTGAATGGGCAGCGGCTCCTCCCGCACACTCCCCGCCCGCTCAAGCACGGCGACGAGTTGCGCCTGGGGACGATGGCGCTGGTGGTGCAGCTATGAGTATGAGCAAGAAGGAATAGAGGGCCGGTCCATGTCAGCGTCAGCGTCAGCGTCAGCGCCAGCTATCGTGGTTGACCACGTCTCAAAGACCTTTGCCCGCACGCGGGCCGTCAAGGATGTCAGTTTCGAGGTGGAAGCGGGCGAAATCTTCGCGCTGCTTGGCCCCAACGGGGCCGGCAAGACCACCATCATCCGGATGGTGCTGGATATCCTCAAGCCCGACAGCGGCACTATCAGCATTCTGGGAGGCCCTATGTGCGCGGCAACGCGGGACCGCGTTGGCTACCTCCCCGAAGACCGCGGCCTCTACCGCAACCTGAAGCTGATGGACTGCCTGACCTTTCTGGCGGGTCTCAAGGGGATGCCGCAAAAGGAAGCCCGCCAGCGAGCGCAAGACTACCTGGAACGCTTCGACCTGATTGAGCACCGCAAGAAGAAGATTAAGGATTTGAGCCGCGGAATGCAGCAAAAAGCCCAGTTTATCGCCACGCTGCTGCACGACCCGCAAGTGCTGATAGTCGATGAACCGTTCGCGGGGTTCGACCCGGTGAACGTGCTAATCATCAAAGAGATGCTCCAACACCAGGCTGCCGCTGGCAAGACTATCATCCTGTCGGCGCACGAAATGCACCTGGTGCAGGAACTTGCCAGCCGCATGGTCATGATCAGCGGGGGGGAAGTGGTGCTCTATGGCCGGATGCGGGAGGTGCGGCGGAGGTTTGCCACCAATGCGGTCATTGTCGAGGGGCAGGGCGAGATAGGCCCGCTCCCCGGTATCTCGTCCGTCCAGCGCCACCGCGATGGTTTTGTGCTGCACCTTGCCGACGGAACGTCGCCCCAAACGATTATGCAGATGCTTGGCAACCGGGACGATTTTCTGGTGGAGCGGTTCGAGATTGCCATGCCCACTCTGGACGAAATCTTTGTACGTGTTGCCCAGAACCACCCGCCGGGGGTTGGTCCCGAAGCTGGATATCAGCCAGAACCCGACCATGAATCGCCTGCTCTTCATCGCCCGGTCTGAATACCTGCGCCAGATTACCCGACGCGGCTTCCTGATGACGGCCTTTGGCACGCCGCTGATCATAGGAGCCGTCTATGCCCTCCTGCTCTTCCTTTCGGTAGTCTTTATTTTGCTCTCCCCAACCGAGGAGGTGGTGGGCTACGTCGACCACGCCGCGGTCGTCCGCGAGAACCTCGACCTGGAAGCTCCTTCCCTGCCAGAGTGGTATCAATACCCCTCCTTCCGTCCCTACGCGGATGAAGCGGCTGCCCGAGCCGCCTTTGTCGCGGGAACCATTGATGCCTACGTGGTGGTGCCGTCCAATTATCTAGAAACGGGGACGGTGACGGTCTATGGGGAGCGGCGGCTTTCGCCCATCGGCAAAGCCTCTCTGCGGACGCTGGTCTACGAGAGTTTGCTGGTCAATGATGCGCCAGCGGTGCGCGAACTGGCCTCCGTTCCACTGCGGAACCTCGCCCGCAGAACCGTGGTCCCCACCCCCTCCCCTGTGGTCAGGGCAGAGGGGGACACCGCGCCCATCACGGCAACCGCGGCCCTCTCGCCCGCTCATTCCACGGGCCGGTCGTCGGATACGGCGGCTTCGGCTGCGCGGCGAACGGCCCTGCCCGGCTCCTCCTCCTCCCTGGTCGCCATGCTGTTCGGTATGATGTTCATGGGGACGGTCTTTTCCTCATCGGGCTACCTGCTGCAAGCCCTGATTGACGAGAAGGAAAACCGCACCATCGAAATCATCGTGACCTCGGTCACGCCGGAGCAGTTGATAGGCGGCAAGGCGCTCGGCCTGGGAGGGGTGGGGTTGACCCTCGCCGGGATACAGGCCGGCTACCTGGTGGTGCCTGGCAGCGTGGCCTTTCTGCTGTTCGAACCCTTCCGGTCGGCGGTGCTGACCTTCATCGGTCAGGCCATCCCGCTTTCCGTCCTTCTCTTGCTGCCGCTGCTCTTTGTCCTGACCTACCTGCTCTACGCGAGCCTCATCATCACCATCGGCGCTATCGTCACCTCGCCCCAGGAGGGGCAGCAGATGGCCTCCTTCGTGTTCTTGCCCGGCCTGCTCCCGGCCCTGCTCGCCGAACTCATCCGCTCGGACCCGAACGGCTTCATGGCGGTGGGGTTGAGTCTGTTTCCCCTGACCACGCCGGTCACGCTGCTGATACGGCTGCTGGTGGGGCAGGTTCCGTTCTGGCAGGTCGGGTTGAGCCTGGGTATCCTGGTGGTCAGCATCGTGCTGCTGCTCCGGGTGGCGGCGTGGTTGTTTCGCCTGGGGATGCTGCGCTACGACAAGTCGGTCAAGGTGCTGGACCTGCTCCGTCAGGTGAGGGGGTGGCGCTGGTGAGCCGACCGAGGTGCCGATGAATAAGGTGCTCCTGATTGCCTGGCGCGAAGGGGTGAACCATCTCCGCCGCCCGGCCTTCCTCTTTATCACCTTCATTCTCCCGCTGATGGGGGTTATGGTGCTGACGCTGGCGAAAGAGGCGCGGCAGGGCGAGCGCCTGTCGCCGCAGTGGAACGCGCTCTCGAACCTCGCCAGCAGCGTGGGCGAAGGGGAAGACCCCTCCGACCAGACCGTCACCGTTGGCTATGTGGACTACGCCGGGCTGATACGCCCGCCGACGGTTCCGCTCTCTCCCACGGTGCCGTTCCGGGCCTTCCCCGACGCCGCCGCAGCCCGCCGCGCCCTCAACGCAGGCACAATAGACGCCTACTACGTGCTTCCGGCGAGCTATCTGACGAACGGGGAGGTCTTGCGTTTTGCTCCACCGGGGTTCACTAGCCTGGGCAGCGAGGCAGCGTTTGCCGACCTGGTGCGTCGGGGGTT
Organism: Chloroflexaceae bacterium; assembly: GCA_034437495.1. Taxonomy (GTDB): domain Bacteria; phylum Chloroflexota; class Chloroflexia; order Chloroflexales; family Chloroflexaceae; genus JAAUSY01. The sequence continues at coordinate 3,278 of DAOTUF010000512.1, forward strand.
GCTCTATGGCCACGACCTGCGCACGGTCCAGCGCCTTGAAGACCTGCTGACCTTCCGCACCGTCCGCCTGGACCGCACGAGCGGCCAACCCCTCCCCGGGCAGTATGCCCACGCCCTCGAAGACTTCGAGACCAACCCGCTCGCCTTCTTCGTCCCCTACGGGTTTGCCCTGCTGCTCTACCTCACCATTTTCTCCTCCTCCGGGCTGCTCCTGAACAGCATCCTGGAGGAAAAGGAAAACCGTATCCTGGAGATTTTGCTGACTTCGCTGCACCCCTGGCAGTTGCTCGGAGGGAAAATCCTGGGGTTGGGAATGCTCGGACTGGGGCAGATGGTCATCTGGGCGGGGGCGGCCTCGCTGGTGCTCGACTGGAATGTGGGGGGGATGGACGTGTTTGCCACCTTCGACCTGCCGGCCCATGTGTGGCTGCTCACCATCCCCTATTTCCTGCTTGGCTATCTGGTCTATGGGAGCCTGATGGCGGGTATCGGTTCGCTGGTCTCCACGACCCGCGAGGGCACGGTGTGGACCACGCTGCTGACCATCCCCGTCATGTCGCCGCTCTTCTTCATCATGGCCATTACCGAGAACCCGAACGGTCTGGTGGCCACGGTCCTGAGCCTCATCCCCCTGACGGCATCTATGACGATGGTCATGCGCCTGACCCTGACTGCCGTTCCCTGGTGGCACATCGTGGTCAGTTTGCTGTTGCTGGTCGGGACGGCGGTGGGAGGGATCTGGGTCATTGCCCGTCTGTTTCGCGCTGCAATGCTGCTGAGTGGCAAGCGGTTCACGGTGGGGGAGGTCATCCGTGCGCTGCGGGGGTGAGGACGGCCCCCCCTCACTGGGACCTGGGGTTCTCACACTTCCTGGTCATCCCGCGTGACACTCCGCAGGGGCTAAAGCCCCGCGGCTTCTTGCGTGCGCTCCCCACGGGAGTACGCACAACAAGCCACTTGCCCCGTGTCCAGGGGACTACGCATGCTCCGCTTATCGCCGAAGCGACAGCCGGTCTACGATACGTGAGCAGAATTGCTCGAACTCTACCGGTTTTACCCATCGGAAGGTTCGCCGAT
>DAOTUF010000513.1:0-1768 GCA_034437495.1 Chloroflexaceae bacterium
GCACAATGATGCTGACGAATAGTTCGAGCGCTACGACTTCGGGGATAAGGCCCATATTGAGCGGGTCGAAATTGAACATACTGGCAAAGAAGTTGGTGAAGGCTCTGGCAGCGATTTCCGCCAGGGGAGCGCCAATCGCCAGCGCAATCAGGCCAAAGCAGACCACCAGGATGAAGTACATCAGCATCACCTGCATATTGCGAGCGCCCATGGACTTCATAATGCCGATGGAGCGGATTTGCTGCGCCAGCAAGCCCGAAATGGTATTGGTGACGAGAAAGCCGCTCAGGAAGACCGCCAGCACCCCCACCGCGCTCAACACCATGAGCAGCGGCTCCAACCCGAACGAGGCAATGGGACTGACGCCGGGGTCGGGGGGGATAAAGATTTCCTCAACCTCGCGTCCACTCTTTTCAATCTTCTTTTCGATGTCCTTGGCGACCGCCGTGATAAACTCCAGGTCAAAGAAGTGGTCCCGGTCTACCCGGAACATCACCCCATTGTAGAGACCAGGCGTTTCCCCGAACCATTTGAGGGTCTCTTCAGTGATATAGCCGTAGTATTCGCCCGTAATGAACGCAGGCGGCTGGTTCAGGTCGTGGGCAAACCCGGCAATGGGCAGTTTGCGCTGTTTCTGGTCGAGCGTTTCGACCAGGAGCGTCCCCCCCGTTTCAAAGGTCGTGCCGAGCATCGGGTTCAGGGCCGAGCGCTCAAGCAGCATGGTCTTGTCGGGGGGAGGCCACGCCCCCTCCACCGGGAACATGCGGCCAACCCGGATATCCTCAAAATCGTCAATCGCATCGAGGTTGAGGTTCTTCCACTGGTTGGGGCCGATTTTGAGGCGCAGGCGGATACCCCGCCGGGCATCGGCATCTTCCACCCCTTCGATTTTGCGGATCGTTTCGAGCAAATCCTGACCAAACGGCTCCTTCGTCACCAGCACCCCGCTGAAGGGGTCGCCTGCCAGGTAGCCTTCGGAGAGGCCGCGCAGCATCCGTTCCCGCGCCCCGAAGATGAAGCCGACGGAGAAGACCCCGATGGCGATGGAGAGCGAAACCAGAATGGTCCGAATCTTGTTGGCCCACAGGTCCGAGAGCACTTTTTTCCAGCGTGGGGCAACCATCACCATCGTTCCTCCGCACCTCTGCTACGCGCTAGCTTTCCGCATCTGCATCATCTGTGTCATCTGCAACATCCGCATCATCCGCATCATCCGCATCGGGAACCCGGTGCTCCCGATCAAATGTCAGCCCCGGCTGCTCCTCCACCAGCCACTCCAGCGCCAGCCGGTAGCCGCGCCAGCCAAGCCCGGCTATCTGGCCCGTGGCGATGGGGGCGATGACCGAGGTGTGGCGGAAGGGTTCGCGCCGGTAGACATTCGAAAGATGCACCTCAATGATGGGAGCCTCCAGGCTCGCCAGGGCATCGCGCAGGGACAGACCGTAGTGGGTCAGCGCACCCGGGTTGATGATGACCCCGTCGGCGTCCCACCCCTCGGCCTGGAGGAAGTCAATCAGCGCTCCTTCGTGGTTGGACTGGAAGCAGACCAGGCTGACCCCGTTGTTGGAGGCATAGAACTCCACCATCTGCTCAATTTGCGACAGGGTGAGCGCCCCGTAAATCTCCGGCTGCCGCTTGCCCAACGCATTCAGGTTGGGGCCATTGATGAGCAAAACTTTCATGCCGCTCCTTCTTGCTCGACGCAAGCTCGAATCAAGTGCCCGATGACCAGGCCATCAGGCCATCAGGCCATCAGGCCATCATAGAC
>DAOTUF010000514.1:0-2216 GCA_034437495.1 Chloroflexaceae bacterium
GATAGGCCGCCGCTCCCGCCTGCAACGCGAGAAAGGCCTGCTCATCGTTCTCATGCATACTGAGCATGATCACGCCCATTCCAGGATACTGGCGGCGCATCTGGCGGGTCAGGTCCAGGCCATTGATACCCGGCAGGTTCAGGTCAACCAGGACGACATTGGGTTCCTGGCTGTGGTCAATGACCCCGAGCCACTCCAGGGCTTCTTCGGCGCTGGCCGCCTCACCCACAATAATCACGTCATTTTCGGCTTCGAGCGCATAGCGAACGCCCTGACGAAAGAGGGGATGGTCATCAACAATGAGCAGCCTTACGGGAGGGTTGGAGGACATGGCAGTGGTTCCTTTCGCTGGCGGCGGAGCCAGGTATGGTAGGCCCCCACCGGGTCGTTCAGCCCGGAGAGGCCGGCGGCAGTGAGCAGGTGCCAGGTGGCGGGGAGGGGCAGCCCGACCACCGCGGTAAAGCTTCCCACCACCTGCTGGGCCAAGCGCCCCCCCTCCCCCTGGATACCATACGCCCCGGCTTTGTCCAGCGGTTCGCCAGAGGCAACATAGGCAGCAATGGTTTCGGGTTGGAGCGGCCTGAGCATGACCCTGGTGGCCACCAGGTCCAGGCGGCAGCGCTCCGAAGGCGGCAGGGTTCGAGCAGAGACGCACAGCCCCGTATAGACCGTATGCACCTGCCCGGCGAGGCGCGTGAGCATGGCCCGGGCGTCGTCGGCATCGCGGGGTTTGTTCAAAACCTCGCCATCCAGCACGACAACGGTATCGGCTCCAAGCACCACCTCGCCTCCACCCGCGTTTTCGTCTTCGCTCTGGCCTTCAGCGGCGATGGTGGCTCGGGCCGCTCGCACCTTCTGCCATGCCAGCAGCGAGGGATGGAAGCTATCGGGCAGGGGGAAGGGGGGGAGTTCTGGAAGAACCTCGGCTCCATCTAAGGGGGGGAAACCAACCTCTTCGGCATTCGTTGCGATGATGGAAAAAGGAACCCCCAGAAGCGCCAGCAGTTCACGACGACGCGGCGACGCCGAAGCCAGCACCAGGCGGGTTTCAGGCATGGTCACTGGCTCTGGCGGCACCGGCTGGTGCTCGCGTTCCTCGTGGAATATTGGAGATTTCGATGGGTTCTTCAGTGGTGTCGTCCTCATCCTGGTGGCTCCCCTGCCCTTGCCCATGGTCAGGTGCGTGGTCATGACCATCATGACCATGACCGTGGCTCATCCCATATTCGATAACCTCGCTGGCCCGTCTGATGCGGCGGTCATACTCCTTGTTCACCGCCTGAACAAACTGGTGGAATATCCCCATATCTTCCTGCTCCTCCTGCTCCTTCCAAAAAAATCAATCCTGTTCTGGTTTCCCGCGGGATTGCCCCTTTGATTATACCCGGTCTGAAGCGAGATTGCAACGTAGCATGCGACCCTCTGATTGCGAAATCGTGGGGCTATTTTTGCTTTTTTACCATTCTTTAACATGTACATGCCCCGGAAATGTGCTACCATGAGGGGTAAGATTCTCACAATCGGGGCGAACAGAGTATGCGATCAGGGGTACGGGTTCTGGCAGGAGTGGGTGCGCTGGCGCTGGTTGCGTTTGGCCTCTTCCAGCCGTTTGGCCTTATTCAAGAGGAATACCGGGACGTTTGCTGGCTCGTCTGCCTGTGGTCGGCGGCGTGTCTGTCGGGCGTGGCGGTCTGGCTGAGCCAACCCCCGATGCCGCGGGGGTTTCACCGCAGCGTGTTTCACGTTGGCCTGGTGGTAGCTCTGGGCTTCGGAATGCTCAGTATGCAGTTGTTGCGCCAGCAGATCGTTCAGGCCGATGAGATATACCGCCGTGTTGTGGTTGACCCCGACACCGGCCACATCTCAAGCAACGTGCGCCCGGTGCTGCGGTCGCAGCGCATCGTGCGGGGGAAGATCTTGGACCGCGATGGCGTGCTCCTGGTAAACAGCGAAGTCGTGCAGGATGGCTTTGCCCGCCGGGTCTACCCGCTTGCCGCGTCGTTCGACCCGACCGCCTTCGGCAATGTCGTGGGCTTTCTCAGCAGACGCTTCGGACAAAGCGGCCTGGAGTTGACCTACAGTGAATACCTCAGCGGCGAACGGGGCAGCACGCTGGCACGTATCCAGGACGAGTGGCTGGGCCGCCCGCAGGTGGGCAATGACCTCGTTCTGACGCTGGATGCCAACCTCCAGGCCCAGGCGTACGCACTCCTGGC
>DAOTUF010000515.1:0-6522 GCA_034437495.1 Chloroflexaceae bacterium
GCCTGAGCGCGGATGAGAGGGCGGGGTCGGGCTGAGGGCCGGGCGATTGCTGGAACGGGGATGATGGTTGTGCGGGGGCCGGCTGCGCCGGGGCGGGTTGGGCCGGCTGTGCTGGCACGGGCTGCGCCGCCGGGTTGGGGCCGTTCCCCAGAAACGGGGAGAGATTGATGGGCATAGAGGTCTGGGAACTGTGGAGCCACCCCTCGGTGCCAGGGAGGACCTCCCCATCTCCGCACTGGTTGGCAATCACCCGCACCCTGTACCAGTACATAGCCTCTCGGGTGTCCCACCCGAGAAACTCGACCTGCCCCCCCTCGCAGAGCTAGCCCATGATATCGCCACCCTGTCGACCGGGGGCAGTGCGCATTTCGCCCGTCTCGATGACCACCAGTTGACGGTTATCTGGTTGGGGTTGGGGGAGCGGATGCCATGGTTCCGGGTCGCTGGCGTAGGCGACGGACGCGAGCACACTGGTAGCAAGCAAAACCGCGATGACCACGAATTGTCTCATGTTCTTCCTCCTTACGCCTCTCCATTATCAAAGGATGCTGGTAGCGGGGGTGGACGAAATCTGATTCTTCCAGGCTCAGCAGTAACCATTGCACCTGCCATAAGCTCTGTCCCATACTTTTCAAGTACGTACAGACAGGCTGATGCCTGCTGCCTTGCAGCAAAGTTCACCAGGCGAACAATTCCAGCATGAGGACGTCCCTGGACAACTGCCAGATTTCCAAAGTCTTTGAGGAGGAGTCTCATGCAAGTGCCTCTATGACCAGCGGTTCAATTCGCTCATGACCAACCAGTCGGTGAGCGTAAACCAGGCAGGCCCGGATGTCATCCTGTTCCAGCCAGGGATACCCTTCAAGGATGGTTTCTGATGTGTCACCGGCTGCAAGCATTCCTAGAATGTGCTCAACTGCCAATCTTCGCCCACGAATAATGGGTTTGCCCCCGAAAATCTTTGGATTCACCGTAATACGTTGAAGAAGTTCTTGCTCAAGCATTTGCCACCTCTTCCGTTCCACCTCGCCATCATGGAGAGATGCCATAAGCCGATGCTTGTCAGGTGTCAGCCGACGTGGTACTATACGGAAAAATGGTCCGATACCGAACGGGAAGCCCCATCCATACTGGAGCCAGAAGCCGAAGCCAGGAATGGAGGGGATATTTTGTGTACTGTGACAAAGTATACCACATGGGATAAGAAATGGTCTTCGGGTCCCTTCCGAATTTCGTCCGATTCGCTCACGTCTTTTGCGCTGGTGCTGGTGCTCAGCCTGCTGGTTGGTCTGCTGGCCTCTCAAGCCCCGGTCGATGACCGCGTAGCGATTGGCTGGCCTGGGGACCGCCTCTTTCTCGATGCCAGCGCAGGGTTGGGGCAGGATGCCGAGGAACGCGGCGATTTCTACGCCGATACTATCACCGACGATGCGCCCACGGGACGGAGCCGCTGGACGCGCCGGCACGCGGTGATAACGCTGCCTGCCATCGGGGGCGGGACGGGGTTGGAAGTCACGCTGCTGGCGCAGGGGTGGCCGGGGGATATCGTGCTGTCCCCGACACAAGCGGGAGGGACGAAGCAGGGAGAGAAGCGGTATGCGCGAGTGGACGGGACGGTCCAGCCAGTCGTGACCCTCCGCGCCGACGGGCAGGAGGTCGGGGCGTTCGTTCCCTCCCCCTCGTGGGATACGTATACCATCCTGGTGCCGGCCTCGCTCCGCACCTCCCCCCACCTGACCCTCGATATCGAAACCTCCGGGGTGTTTACCGACACGCTGCGTGGTGCCGACCCTCGCGCCAAGGGGGTTCGTCTGGCGGGTATCCAGGTTCGAGGGAAGGTTCCCCCCCCGCTCACGGTCCAGGGTGAGAGTCTGCCCGTGCGGGAGCAGTTTGCTCGCCTGGTTGCCCAGGGGCTTCCGCCGGTGTGGTCCACCGTCGGGACGCTGGTGGCGGCGGTGGTGCTGCTCTATGCGCTGGCGGCGCGGCTTCTGCGCTCAACCACGGTGGCCTTTCTCCTGGCATCCGCGGGAGCGTGCGCAGCCGGGGTGGGTCTGGCAACCTCGCGCCTGTGGGTCAGCGCCCTGTTGTCGGGGGGCGTGTGGGTGCTCGCCATCGCGCTGCTGCTGGCCTGGTCGCACGTGCTGCTCCGTCTGCTTCGTCTGCTGACCCGGCGCTACGGGCAGGGGGACGCTCTCGGCTGCGGCCTGCTGGTGGCGGTGCTGATGTGGGCAGGGTATGCGGGGGGGAAGGGTATCGGAGCCATCCAGACGTTCCTACTCGAAACCCGGGTCATCAACGTGATGTTCCCAGACTCCCTGCTGGTCGTGGTGCTGGTGGTGAGCTTGCTAGCGCTGCTGCTGGTGCCGGGGCGGGAGGGGTCCCCCCCCCTCGCCAGCACGATCATTCGGTTGCTCCAGGGGGCGCGGACGGCTCCGTTCATCCTGCTGCTAGCGGGCGGGGTCTGGATAGGCTATCAAACGCTGGTGATCTACCAACTTCCCTATGTCGGGCATGCCGACTACGCCGACAATGCCGTGGTCGCCCGCAACCTGGTGCAGGGGCGGGGGTGGGTGGTAGATTACGTCACCCAGTTCTACCAGCTCTACGAGAGCACGACGCGGCCCCAGGAGACGTGGCCGCTGCTGCAACCGGTGTGGATTGCGCCCTTTCTTGCGCTCTTTGGGGAGCAGGCGTGGGCCGCCAAAATCCCCAACCTCATCCTGAACAGTGTGCTGCTGCTCCTGCTCTTCACCATCGGGGCCACCCTGTGGGACCGCCGCGTGGGGCTAACTGCTGCCCTCCTGACCGTGACGAGCCACCTCTTTTTCACCCTCACGATTTATACCACCAGCGACCTGGCGTTTGTGGTCTGGAGCCTGGGGGCACTCTTTCTGCTCTGGCAGGCCATGGAAAAGCGACCCTCTTCCGTCTCCGCGTGGTCCCTCCGTTCGCTGTGGGGTGGCCTCCTGCTCGGGTCGGGGGTGCTGACGGGGCTGATGATGCTTCAGAAGCCGGTGGGGGCGATGGTAGCCGTGGGGATGGGGGTGTGGCTGCTTGCCGATGCGGGGAGGAGGCAGGGGGAAGCTGTCCCCTGGCATGCTGTCCTCTCCTGGCCTTCGGCGCTCTGGTCGCTGGCTGTGGGGCGGTTTGTGCCCTTTGCCCTCTGGTCGGGGGTAGCGCTGGTGGTGCTCTCGCCCTACCTGGTGCGGAATATGGTACTTTTCGATGCACCGGTCTACTCGACCGAGAGCCACGACGCCTGGGTGCTCGGGTATCGCGGCGGCAGCGAGGAAGCGTGGAACGATATCTACCGCGTCTACGTGCCAGAACTGGGGGGGGAGGGCGTGCCAGATAGAAGCTGGCTCTTGCGGTGGGGGTTTGACCGCACCTTCGACAAGGTTCAGACGCAGGTTGCCGCCGTGCGGGACTACCTGATGCCCGTGTGGTCGGGACTGCCGGGGGTGCTCACCGGCGCGGATGATGCGGATACTGCGGATAATCGGGAGCATGCGGTGTTTCTGGGCCAGAACGAACGCAAGAACCTCTTTGCACCGACGGGCGCGTGGCTCTCGCTGGTGGGAGTGGTGGTGGCGCTCTCGTGGCGGCGGCGGTTGCTCAGCCTGCTGGCGCTGGCCTTCACCCCCTACACGCTCTTTCTGCTGACCTACTGGCACGCCAACGAAGCCCGCTACTTTCTGCTGGTTATCCCCTGGCTGGCCCTGTTCTCGTCGTGGGTACTCTGGGCAGCGTGCGACCGGCTGGTCCGTCTCAACGAGGCGTGGGGAAGTCTGGCGGGGTTGGTGCTGGTCGGGGCGGCGGTGGTCAGCATCGTGCAACCATCGTGGCCCATCATCACCAGTAAGGTGCAGCGGGAGCCTGGAGTGTGGGACCCGGATCTGGCGGCCTATGCGTGGCTTCGTACGCATACTCCCCCCGATGCGGTGGTGATGACGCGCAACCCCTGGCAGCTCAACTGGCATACGGAGCGGCCCGCGGTGATGATACCCAATACGGGCGATTGTGAGCCGTTTGCGTTTCTGTCCCGCCACTACCAGGCCCGCTACCTGATCTTTGAGCATCTTCAGCGGGTCAAGGGCGATGTGTCCCGCCTCCTGGCTCCGCTCACATCGGCTGCCGACGCGCAGGTGGGCGACACGCGCTCCCTCTCCGACCACTGCTTCGCGGGTGATTTTACGCTGGTGTACCTCAGCCCGACGGAGCAGAACCAGGTGCTCATCTACGCATTTCCGGAGGGGGAGGAGCCATAATGCTCCCCTTGCTCCGTTCTTTCATTGAGAAGGAGCAAAAAGGAGCAAACCAATCTCCCAGAACCGGTATCTTTGTGGTACAGTAGATAGTTGAAAAGAGTCCATTTCTCTGGCACAGTATGACACAGGCGGAGGGGAATACTCGATGAGCGTTCGATGGATAGACCCGCAAGACCCGCAAGACCCGCAGGACCCGGGTCGCCAGCAGGTCAGACGGAAGCAACGGTTTGTGGGCTGGAAGGGGTTTGAGGGGAGCAAGGGGGGCAGAGGGTTCAAAGGGTTCAAAGGGTTCAAGGGGATAGCGTTGGTGGTGGTGGGCGTGCTCTTTCTGATGCTATCCGACGGTTCGGGCAGCACCTCCCCGGCGAGCACCCTTCCGGTAGCCGTTCCGATAGCTGCTCCCGCAGCCGCCGAAGAGGACCTGCCCTGGCGCAATAAAGGCAGCCCCTTCGGGTTTGAGGCCGCGCTTGGCAACCGGGTGCGGGCCGAAGAAATAGACGCCGCGATGGTTCTGATGCGCGAGTCGGGGGTGCAGTGGCAGCGCGAGGAAATATTCTGGGACCGCGTTCAGACGGCTCCCGGTGCTCCCTATGTCTGGACGGGCAATGGCAGCGGCTTCTTTAATTATGACCGCGCCATCCATGTGCAGGTGCAGTCTGGTATTCGCATTATGGGGTTGCTCGACTACAACCCGGCCTGGTTCAAAGGACAGAATCCCCCCATTGACGCCTGGATCAATGACTGGGGCGATTTTGTCTACAATGCGGTTGCCCGCTACGGTCGTGACCGCGGGTGGGTCAAATACTGGGAACTCTGGAATGAGCCGAACGTGGCGCATTTTGGCTATGGGGGCGGGCTGAACAGCCCCGACGACTTTGTGCGCATTCTGGAGGTGGGGCGAGCCGCGGCGAAAGCGGCCGACCCGGAAGCCCAGATTGTGATGGGGGGGATTTCGTGCATTCTGGAGCAGCCAGAACCAAGCTACGACTGCTTCGACTATCTGAGACGCATTGGGGACGCTGGGGCCTGGGAGCACACGGATATCCTGGCGGTCCACTTCTACCATGCCGATGCGCCGGAGAACCAGGTCCAGCGCTATGACCGCCACGCCAGCCTGCGTGACGAACTGCTCCACCTGGACGCGCTGCTCAGGCGCTATGGCCCGCGCCCGGTCTGGATTACGGAAATCGGGTGGTCAACGACCAGCGGGTGGCCCGGCGTGGACGGGCATTCGCAGGCGTTTTTCCTGGTCCGCTCCTTTATGCTGGCGCTGACCCATCCCAGTGTCGAGAAGGTGTTCTGGTATGATTTTCGCAACGATACCTGGCCCCACGCGGTCTACGAGCGTCCCGCCTACAACAGCCACGAGACAGAATTCCACTTTGGCTTGCTCAACCGCACCTACCCCTTCGACCCCAACCGTCCCGACCTGCGCAAGCCGGCCTTTGTCGCGTTTCGGGCCATGACCCGGATGCTCGGGGGGCAGACGCCGCAGGAGATTGTGTCGGATGGGAACGAGGGCCTCTACTGGTACCGGTTTGGGGGGGTGGGTCGCCGGGTCGATGTGATATGGCGCACGCTGGATGGTTCCCCCGAGGTGGTAGAGGTTGCGTGTGGCTGCCACGAGGCGATGGTCCGCAGTTGGGACGGCAGCCTGAATCACCTGCTTACCACCAGCAACGGAGTGCTCCACGTTCGCCTGGATGCGCTTGGTGCTCCCATCTATGTCGAATATGACCCGCCGGTGGCGGCGGAGGGGGGGGAGATGTTTGCCACGGGCAAGCCATTGCAGGGAGCCTTCCGCTCGTTCTGGTATGCCAACCAGGGGGCCGTGACCTTTGGCTACCCGCTCACGGGGGAGATCATCGAGCCAGAGGACGGGAGTGGTCGTCCGCGAGTGGTGCAATACTTCGAGCGGGCGCGGTTTGAGCACCACCCGGAGTTGAGCAACACCCCCGGCGAGGTGAAGCTTGGCCGCCTGGGTGCGGCATCGCTCGACCATCAGGGGATAGACTGGTTTGCACTGCCAAAGGTAGATGGTCCTCCGTCGGAGGAGTGCCTCTTTTTTGAGCACACCGGGCACAGCCTTTGCCCACCTTTCCGCGCCGTGTGGGAGCAATATGGGCAACTCCCCATCCTGGGGTATCCTTTGAGCGAACCTATGGGAGTGGCTCACCCCTCCACCGGCGAGCCATATACGGTGCAGTATTTTGAGCGGGCCCGCCTGGAATACCCGACCGAGCAGGGGGGAGGG
>DAOTUF010000516.1:0-5217 GCA_034437495.1 Chloroflexaceae bacterium
GCGAGACCGAGGCCCGCCGCAGCGCGTCAATAATCATCAGAAGCTCAATCAAGTGGTGATTGACCGGCGTGCAGGTGGGTTGTATCACAAACACATCGCACCCCCGGACATTATCCTCCAGTTTGACCCGCGTCTCACTGTTCTTGTAGGCTCCCACGAGGGCCCGCCCCAGGGGGATGTTCAGACATCGGGCAATGTCCTGAGCCAGGGGAAAGTTTGCATTCCCGCTAAAAATAAGGAGTCTTCCTGCCATGTCTTCTGCCTTTTCCCTTATAAAAAAAAACAGTGAAGCGACGCTCCACTGTCAAGCCAACCTGTCTGGCAACCGCAACCCCGCGGAGATTGCCCGACCGGTGGCCCTAGCCTGCTGCTGCTGTTGTGATGATGATGATATCCATCGTCATGGTGATAATCAGAACCTTGCAGACCGCACCCGACCCGGGTGCTGCTGGCTTTCAGGATTTCCCGATGGCTACCGGGTCAGGATTCGAACCTGAACCAAGAGATCCAAAGTCTCTTGTGCTACCCTTACACCACCCGGCACCACGCCGGTTGGAGCCACCTGCGGTCAACGTCCAACCACGTACGGGCCATTATACCACGCGCCTTTCCAGGGAGCAAGTGGTCCGAGGCCGGGGTCCAGGTCCGGGGCTGGTATCCCGCCGTATAGAGACGATTCCCAGAAGATGTTGCACCAGCCATGGAGCTTTCGTCTGGCTGCTGGTATCAGCACCCCACCTTGTGGTATAGTGGTATAATTGAGCGGTTGGGAAATACGGTCTGGCTGTATCTCCCACGGGTATCATGCGTCTAACGGTAGGTATTGAAGAAGATTTCAGGAGGTGGAGTATGCCAATGTATGAATATGAATGCAAAGCCTGTGGGAAGAACTTTGAGCTTTTGCGCAGCATGAAGCAGGCCGATACGGACGTGGTCTGCCAGCACTGTGGGGCCCCGACTATCCAGCGAAAGCTCTCGCTCTTTGCATCGGTTTCGAAGGAGGGGAATGGGGCCGTCTCTGACCTCTCCAGCGGCGGGAGTTGCAGCAGCGGCCTGTGTGGGTGCGGCGGCGGTTCCTGCTCATTCTAAGAACGCATCCGTATCCCGCACGAGAGTGACTATCAACCACATAGCATAGAATGTCTAGCATAAGGATAGCCCCATGAAAGTGATTGTCCTGACCGCCGGTCTGGGTACGCGCCTGCGCCCCCATACCTTTAGCAAGCCCAAGCCGCTGGTCAACGTGGCTGGAAAGCCCATGCTGGCCCACGTCATTGACAGCCTGCCCCCCCTGGGGATTGAAGAGATGGTGTTTGTGACGGGCTACCTGGGCCACCAGATTGAGGCATTTGTCAAGAAACACTACAGCTACCCGACCCGGTTCATTGAGCAAACCGAACTCCGTGGGCAGGCCCACGCCATCCATCTCACCCGCGAGGTGGTGCGCGGGCCGACGCTCGTCGTCTTTGGCGATGGCATCTTCAGTGCCAATCTGGAGAGCCTGAACCGCCCGACCAATGAGGGGATTATTTTTGTTCAGAAGGTGGAGGACCCGCGGCGCTTCGGGGTCACGGTGGTGGAAGAGGGACGCATTACCCGCCTGATTGAAAAGCCCGACACGCCCATCTCAAATCTGGCAGTCATCGGGGTCTATTATGTTCCTGAAGCCAGCAGGCTGTTCGAGGCCATCGACCATATCATCGAGCACAACATCCAGACGAAGGGCGAGTTTTACCTTGCCGATGCGCTCCAGGTCATGATTGACCGCGGCGAAACGTTTGTGCCCGCGGAGGTCGAGAGCTGGAAGGACTGCGGTACCCCGAGCGCCCTGCTCGATACCAACCGCTACCTGCTGGAAAATGGGCGCAACTATGTGGGAACTATGTCGCGGTCGGTGGTGATTCCGCCCGTCTACATTTCCGACACGGCCCACATCGAAAACTCGGTCATCGGGCCGTATGTTTCGGTGGCGGCCGGGGCGACCGTCATCGATTCGCGCGTCCGCGACTCGATTATCAATTCGGGGGCACGTATCACGGCGATAACGCTGGAGCGCAGCTTGATCGGGTCCGACGCCTATGTAGATGGCACGTTTCAGGAACTCAACGTCGGGGACTCCTCCGAGATACGCTTTGTTGGCTGACACGCTGTCCTGACGCTCCGGGTGCATGTTCCTGCTTACTGCCCTCCTCTCTGCTCCCGTGCGGGTGAGCGGGGGGGAGGGTTGTCACGAGGGGGGGCCGAAGACCTGACAGAGGAACCGATGGGAAGCAACCTTTAGGTAATGGCGCGGTTCTATACAGACCTGCATAATGTGGTATCATAAGGGGCAGAGCACTGAACCATCGCATACTCTCCGCAATATCTGATACCAGGAAAGGCCCCCCCATGACAGAGGTTGAACCATCTACCAGGACCTTCCGTATTGAGGTTGAACTGCCGTCCGACCTCATCATTGCGCTGAACCGACCCATTCCAGAACTCACGCAGGACATCAAGACCTGGGTTGTGCTGGCGTTGTTTCTTGAAGGGCATATTTCGTCGGGCAAAGCAGCAGAATTGCTTCAGATGACGAAAAGCGATTTCCTTGATCTGCTGGACCAGCGACACCTCCCCTACCTGGACTGGAGCGAGGAGGAATTGCATCGTGAACTGGTAGTAGACCTTTCTCCCGCTCCCTACCCAACCAGGTAAGGTAGATCGATGTTCATCACCGCAAATGCCGGGCCGCTGATTGCCCTGGGACGCATCGGGTATCTCTGGTTGCTCCCTGCGCTCTACCACGAAATACTGGTCCCCCAGGCAGTCCGTCACGAGGTAACGTACGACCCGTCCCGTCCTGGCGCTGTGGAGCTACTGCATGCTACCTGGCTGCACTCTGTGTCGGTGACTAACCACACAGCGGTGCAATCGCTACGATCATGGCTTGACCTGGGTGAGAGTGAGGCACTGGTATTGGCACACATGTTTCAAACCGCACTCCTGATTGATGAACGACGGGGCCGGATCATCGCCTCGGCTCGGGGAATATCCTGCATAGGGACCGGAAGAGTGCTGATAGATGCCAAACACCAGGGATATCTCCCGTTGGTCACACCACTCCTGGATGCACTGCGCACAGCTAGAGTACGACTTTCCCCGCACCTCTGCGATACCATCCGACGGGCCGCCGGGGAGTAATCACCACACACCCTGGAACAACCAGCCTCCCGTGGATTCAGTCATCCGCAGGCAGGTTACGGTTTTCGCTTCGGGGGGGGGGATAAGCACCGACCTCACCGCACCAGCGGTGACACCGACATCATCACATCCTCGAACGCGCCGCGGTACCAGTAGGCGCTTCCCTGCACCAGCAGCGCCACCACCACCCCCCAGGCCACCGTGCGGAAGAACCGTCCTCGCGCCGCCACCCTGCTGAGCACCACCCCGACCGCGATGCACGCCAGCGGAGTCAGCAGGTAGATATAGCGAACTTGCAGCGCGGAGGCCATCTCGACCCCGCAGAAAAGCACCACCACCAGCAGCCAGCTTCCCACCAGTTCGAGGCCACCGGGAGGCAGCCGTCGCACCATCATCATCAGCAGCAGCACCCCCGGCAGCAGGAGCACCAGCCCCACGCGGTGAAACGCGATGAAGAAGCCGCGGAAGATGAGCGCATAGGAAACAGGCGGGCGCTCGCTCAATACCTTCTCACCCACCTTGAGCGACTCTTCCAACTTCAGACCCGCCACAGCCGAATAGACCAGTCCCCCCCCCACCAGACAGCAGACCGTCAGCATCAGGGCAAAGTGCCACCACGCCCGGCGGGGGAGCGTTGTTCGCCACCCCAGGAGCAGCCACACCAGCCCGAGCCACGCCACCGCCAGAATAGTAACCCCGATATGGCTGAGCAGCGCAATCACCAGGAACATCCCCGCGGCAGCCCAGGCCGCCGGGCGTGGATGGCGAAAGGCCACCAGCAGCGCCACCGCCAGCGGCAGCATCAGCGCCTGCCCGAAGATCTGCGCGGTCAGCCCCCACCAGAGCGCAGTCAGGTTGATGGGCACAGCCGCATAGAACAGCGCACTGAACAGGGTTGCAGTACGGCCAGCCCCGAGGGTGCGGGCCAGCGCTCCGACCGTCAGCGCCCCGAACCCATCAATGATGGCGATACCCCCCATCACTAGCAGGCCCGGCGATATCCCGCTCAGTAGCCCTGGCAGGAACAGTACATACGGCCCGGGCGGGTAAATGGTGAGATGGTTGCGAAACTCAATCGACGGACTGGTCATAATCAGGGTGCCGTGGAGGGTCTTCAACAGCCGCCCCACGTTGAGCGACAGGTCGTAGGCCGCAAACAGCGGGTAGAGCGACCCCCCCAGGCGTATCAGGCAGGCCAGCAGCGCAATGCCCCACAGGGACCGCACGAGCCGCGGGGAAGCCAGCCCCCCCGCGTGGCGCTCGGCCAGCGGCAGCACGACCACCGTGAGGGTCCCCAGGATGCCAAGCGCCACCGCAAGCCGCACCAGGTAGGCAGACAGCAGCAACCCCTCGAAGGTGAACAACCACAGCAGCACCAGACCAGCAGCCAGCAGGATGGTCACTCCCGCAAGCGGGGGGAGAACCAGCCGGTGCAGCATCAGGAGCAGCAGCACCAGCACCCCTGCCTGAAGCGCCACCAGCCGGAGGGAGGGGAGCACCACGGGCGTATCCATAGCAAGGAAGGTCAGCGCAGCACTGCGGACCCGCACCCCGATGGGACGGGGGTCGGGGGGGACCGTCGTGGTGCGGCTGCGCAGGTTGATGACCAGCATGTCCCCTGTTCGCTCATCAGGGTGGACCAGCAGGCGATAGCGGCGCGGCTGACCAGCCGGCACGAGGTGGACCGACTCCCCCCCGCCATAGTCCAGGGTCAGAGATGGGACCGCGTGGTCTGGCGGGTGCGGCCCCAACCGCAGCCCCACCACCAGCACCCCCCCATCCCCCATCTGAGGCAAGCGGACCTGGCTGCGGCCCTCCGTCCAGCGGTAGGCACCATGGGCGTCCTGCTCTATGGCGTGGAAACCGTCGAGCAAAAACGCTGTGTCCTTGCGGTCAAAGGGGAGCAGAACATTCGGGTTTCTCATAGTGAGCACCAGCGCCTCGGCAGAGGTGAGCAGCAGCATGACGAGGATGAAGCCCGAGAGCGGGAGCAGCAGGGGAGAAAACGATGACAACCATGACAACCATGAAGACCGT
>DAOTUF010000517.1:0-4099 GCA_034437495.1 Chloroflexaceae bacterium
CTGAAGGCCAGGAAAGCCCCCCGCGCCAGGTAGAGAATGAATAGCCCCCCCACGAGTTGTATCACGCTGAGAAACCACGTCGGCACCTGCGTGAGCACCGCCAGGACCAGTACAATAATCGGGCCATCGCTCAGGATCGGAGCCAGCACCGCCGGGAGCGTGCGCTGCCAGCCGTTTTTCATCGTCTGCGACAGAAGATAGGCCTGGAACGGCCCCGGCAGCACGGCTGCTGCAAACCCGAGATTGAAGCCCTTGAGAAGATACCAGATGATGACCATAGGCGAGATTATACCAGAGGAATCGTACATGCGGAGAGCGGGGGGGCCGGGCGGCTGGAAAATCAGGTCTGCCAGCATATGCTACAATAGCACCGTGCGTCACCACGCAAAAACATGACACAAAGGAGACAGCGGAGATATGAACAAAAAGACTATTCGAGATATAGACTGGCAAGGAAAACGGGCCCTGGTACGGGTTGATTTTAACGTTCCCCTGGACGACAACGGGGTCATCACCGATGATACGCGCATCCGCGCCGCGCTCCCGACCATTCGCTACTTGCTGGAACATGGAGCCAGCGTCGTGCTGATGTCGCACCTGGGGCGGCCCAAGAAGAAGGTGGTTGAGAAACTGCGGCTCCGTCCGGTAGTCGGGCGGTTGTCCGAACTGCTGCCAGAAGCGCAGAAAGTGACCTCCATCAAAGTGACCACGGGCGAGGCTGCGGTCTCCACCGCGCAATCCCTGCAACCGGGTGAGGTGCTCCTGTTGGAAAACACCCGCTTCGACCCCCGCGAGGAGGCCAACGACGACGAAATGGCCCAAGAACTGGCACAGCTTGGCGATGTCTACGTCAACGACGCCTTTGGTTCGGCGCACCGCGCCCACGCGAGCACCGAAGGCGTGGCCCGCCACCTGCCTGCCGTGGCCGGTTTCCTGATGGAAGCCGAACTGAACGCCCTCTATGGCGCGTTGGAAAATCCGCAGCGTCCCTTCGTGACGTTGATTGGCGGTGCAAAGATTAGCGATAAAATTGGGGTGATGGAGAACCTGCTTGGCCGGGTGGATGCTCTGCTCGTGGGTGGGGGGATGGCGAATACCTTCCTGCTGGCGCAGGGGCACAAGCTCGGGGACTCGCTGGTGGAGCCAGAGAGCGTAGAGATAGCGAACACCTTGATGGAAAAGGCAAAGGCGACCAACGCCCGCCTGCTGCTCCCCACCGACGCGGTGGTTGCCGATGCGTTTCGCGCAGATGCGCAGCACAAGGTAGTCCCCGCTACCGATGTGCCCGATGGCTGGCGCATCCTCGACATCGGGCCGGATTCGGTCGACGCCTATCAAGCCGCGCTCAAGGGAGCAAAGACCATCATCTGGAACGGCCCGATGGGGGTCTTCGAGATGTCCCCCTTTGCAAAGGGGACCCTGGCGATTGCCCAGGCCATGGCCGAGGCAACCGAAGCCGGGGCCACCACCGTCGTCGGGGGGGGCGACTCTGTGGCCGCGGTGGAGCAGTCCGGGTTGGCCGAGAAAATTAGCCACATCAGCACGGGCGGTGGGGCTTCGCTCGAACTGCTCGAAGGCAGGACGCTGCCGGGGGTGGCCATCTTGCAGGATGCGTAGAACCAGTCGGGAGGGATGGGTGACTGCTTGCACGGGAGGATAGGAGGGCGGAGTAGCCGGTCCCCGGATGCAAGCGGTCACGGTTCCTCTGGTCTCACCCGACTACCGCAACCTCCGCCTGATGGGAATGGGACAGGTGGCGCGACAACATCTCCTCCCGCTCCGCAAGCGTGACGGAGCGTATTTTCTCTTCCACCCACCACAACTCCTCAGTGTTGCCCAGAGCCGCGAGTTTCTGGCGTTCGGTATTCGTGATTCGTCGCTTCAACAGGCGTTCCAGCCGCTCGACCGCCTCGCGGACCGCCAGCTTGAACCGCGATTCCATGGAGGTTCGGGCCAGTTTTTCGGTAAGCTCCGCAGAGGTCTGCGCATAGTACACCGATAGCCCGAGCGATTCGAGCATCGTCAGCGTGCCGCAGCTCCGAAACAGGTTGCGCTCCCGGAGCGTCAGCGGACGCTGCAACACCTCTTCGGCATCCGCTTCCAGCGCCTCGCGGGTGCGTCGGTAGAGTTCCGCATAGCGCCCTGATACCGCTCTGGTTGGGGGGGCCGGCTCCTCCACAGTGGGTTTCTCTTTCTCGGCCACGGCTCTTCCTACCGGGCCCGGGTTTGCCTTGATGGGCGCAGCATTCGCCGCGCTGGTGGTCGGCTCCGCCTTGCCCTCCGATGCTGACCCGACGGCTCGGACGCTGGTCTGGTTCCTGACCAGCGCAAGCGAGATACCATCGTACCCTTTGACGCCGACCAGGGGGAGAATGGTCGAAACGAGCCGTGGTTCGGCAGCGAGAGCCGCGTTGAACCGACGGATACCGTCTACGTCATCGCCCGTTACCGTCCCCTCTATCACCTCACCCCGCCGGAGCACGTTGTCCGCCACAATGAGCGAACCGGGGCGGGTCAGGCGCAACGCCCACCGCAGATAGTCCACATATGGGGCTTTGTCGGCATCAATAAAAACCAGGTCAAATGGCCCGGCATGCTCTGTCTCAAGCTGCGCCAGCGCATCGAAGGCGTGCCCCAGGCGGATGTCAATTTTGCGTTCAAGCCCGGCGCGAACCACGTTGGCCCGCGCGACCGTCACGTGTTTGGGGTCCTGGTCCAGCGTGATGAGCCGCCCATCGTCAGGCAGCGCCCGCGCCATCCAGATAGCGCTGTATCCGCCGAGCGTGCCGATTTCGAGAACCTTGCGGGATCCACTGAGCAGCACCAGCATCGAGAGCAGCTTGCCCTGGTTGGGCGACACGCTGACTTTCGGCAGCCCTGCCTTCTCCGACTCGCGCAGGGTTGCCTCCAGCACCTCGTCTCCAGGTACGAATAACGTTTGAATATAGCTATCTACCGCCGTAAAGAGGTCCTGATTCATGGTCCACCTCCGTCCGCCCTGTCTGGTTTCTATGCCATGACCCGTCTCCCACCCTCTCCCCCATCCGTCCACGACCCGAACCTACCATCTGCTATAGTAGCACATTCTGGACGAGAAACAAATGCCCCGGCCCGGGGACAGGTTTCCCCCGGCTGGTGCAGCGCGGTCATCATCCGCTCAAGTCCCACGATTTCGCGCAGCGCCATCAGCGGGTCGGGGTCCTACATCCAGAACCAGTCCAACCGCAGCCAGAAGCCAGGCAGAATCGGCAGCAAGAGCCTTTTCTGTCTCCCATTCGGAGATGGCTGGTATGGCTGGTGCATTCATGCGCTCTCTCCATACGGATGATACGGATGATGATAGTGGTGGTATCCCTCCGGCATATCCGGGGGACCCTCACCGACCGCTGCGCTGCTGTTCTCATGATAGCCATGATAGTACCGTTCGTATCACGGAGGCAAGAACCCCGACGGTGGCTCAGGGTAGCCCCCCGGGAGAAGGGAGAAGAGAAGGAGCAAAAGGCAGGAAGCAGATGTCAGATATCGAAGGGAGGGAACCGGGAAGCTACAGGAGGCTTGCCAGAGGCACCACGTCCATCCCGAACGTCTCCGCCACGGGCGCACACGTCAGCGCCTGCCGATGGGTCTGGACGCCGCCGGCGAGGGCGGGGTCGGTTCGGACCGCCTCCGCAAACCCCAGGTTTGCCAGCCGCATCACATAGGGCAGGGTTGCGTTGCCCAGGGCAAAGGTACTGGTGCGCGGCACGGCCCCTGGCATATTCGCCACGCCGTAGTGAACCACCCCGTCTACCAGGAAGGTCGGATGGGAGTGGGTGGTCGGGTGGGTCGTCTCGATGCACCCACCCTGGTCCACCGCCACATCAATGACCACACTCCCCGCGGTCATGCTGCGGACCATCTCACGGGTGACGAGGCGTGGGGCCCGCGCCCCGCGCATCAACACCGCCCCGATGAGCACGTCGGCCTCCTGCACCGAGCGGGCAATGTTCAGCGTATTCGAAAAGAGCGTGGTCAGACGACCCTTGTCGTGGAGCACCGTTTCGAGCCAGCGCAGCCGGTCGATATCGCGGTCAATGAGCACGACCTCGGCCCCCATCCC
>DAOTUF010000518.1:0-7418 GCA_034437495.1 Chloroflexaceae bacterium
GCCGTCGGCCCACTTGAAAGACTCCAGAAAAGGTGTACAATGCGCATGCAGATTCTTTTTCATTCCTCTCGAACCATGTGACCAATCGCAAGTCCTGATGTATCGAGAAAAGCAAAAAGAAACAGGAGGGTACCTATTCGTATGCGTCGTATCTTATTTTTCCTCGCACCGGTCGTGCTGTTCCTCGCTCTCGTGGTCGTGGCTGTTCCGCAGCAAACGCAGGCGCAGGACCGGCGCTGTTTTGCCGAGACCGGTCATTGTATTGAAGGGCCTATTCGTCAGTATTGGGAGCGCAACGGCGGTCTTCCCGTGTTTGGCTACCCCATCACCGACCTGGCAACGGAGACCGTGGAAGGTTGGACCGGGCCGGTGCAGTGGTTCGAGCGTGACCGCCTGGAAGACCACGGGGTACAGGGCGTGATGGCAGGACGTCTGGGCGTCCGTATCCTGGAGCTTCAGGACATCAACTGGTGGGACTTCCCGCGGGCCGATGAGCAGCAAGCCCGCGCCGCCGGGTGCTCCTACTTCCCAGACACCGGCCACAGTATGTGCGAACCCTTCAAGAGCTACTGGGAGCGCAATGGCGGTCTGGAACGGTTTGGCTACCCCATCAGCGAACCCCAGGAACGAACCATTGACGGATGGACGGGGATGGTGCAATACTTCGAGCGCCGCCGTATGGAGCACCACACCGAACATGCCGGTACGGAATACGAAGTGCTGCTCGGTCTGCTTGGCCGCGAGGTCATCGCGGCAGGCGGGCGGTGCCAACCAGTCATCGAGGAATTGCAGAGTGCCTACGAGCGCACCGAGTTTGCGGGGCAGATGGGCTGTGCCGGAGCCGTCTATCGAGACCGCCTTGCCGCCATCCAGAACCTTGAGAACGGGCTGATGATATGGGTCCAGTATAGCGAAGCGGAGGGCGACCAGAAGATCTATGCCGTCTGGTCTCACGGACGGCACAAGACCGTGACGGATACCTGGCAAGAAGGCGACCGCGAGACGCCAGACTTCGAAGCCCCTCCGGGCAAGTTCGTCCCGCGGCGCGGCTTCGGGCGGGCCTGGGAAAATGACCCCGAAATCCGCGAGGGACTCGGGTGGGCCGTCGAGCGCAACGAACGCGCCGAAACCGCGACCGTCCAGGCATTCGAAGATGGCCGGTTTATCTGGCTCAAAGGCACCGATATGGTCTACGTCCTGGGTCCCAACGAGTGGCAAGGAAAAATAGTGACAAGGCTACCATAACATGAACTGGTCATACCGTCTAACCCGCATCGCCGGAATTGACGTGAACATTCACATCACGTTCTACCTGATTGTCATTCTCGGTGCGCTCCAGTGGGGATTGAGCAACGGGCTGGCAGGCGCAATCTTTGGGGCAACCCTGATCGTCTTCCTCTTCGCCTGCGTGGTGCTCCACGAACTGGGGCACAGCATCGTTGCCCGCTATTTCGGTATACAGGTCCGCGAAATCATCCTGCTCCCTCTGGGCGGTCTGGCCCTGATGGAGCGGCAGCCCGAAAAGCCGCTGCACGAACTGCTCATAGCCGCGGCCGGGCCGCTGGTCAATGTCATCATCGCGGCCGTGCTCATCCCCATCGTGGGGGCGACGGCTGACCTGACGGTGTTGAATGAGCGAGGGATGGTGCCGGGTGTGACCCACACCCCCTCGTTCACCATTCTCCTGATGTGGCTGGTCGAGGCCAACATCACCCTGGTCCTGTTCAACCTCGTACCGGCCTTTCCGCTGGATGGCGGGCGCATCTTGCGGGCGCTGCTGGCGATGGTCCTGGGCTACCCCCGCGCCACTCGCCTGGCAATCATCATCGGCCAATCGCTGGCCATCTTCATCGGGGTATTTGGGGTGCTGAGCGGCAACTTTATCCTGGCACTGGTGGCGGTCTTCATCTTTTTCGGAGCCAGCCACCAGGGACAGGAGGGCAAAGGTCGCACGGTCCTGCATACCCGCTGTGTGGGCGATGCCTACAACAAGCACGTGCTGACCCTCACGATTGGCGACCGGCTGAACAAGGTCATTGACTACATCCTGACCAGCACGCAGCGCGACTTCGCCGTGATGCAGGGGCAAAACCTGCTTGGCATCGTCACCCGGGACGAGGTGCTCCAGGCACTCAGTACCACCTCCTCTCCCGATGTCTACGCGCCCGATGTCTACGTGCAGCTCGTGATGCGGCGCGACGTGACCAGGGTGAACGCGACCATGCCCCTGAACGAAGTGCGTCAGTTTATGATGGAGAAGCACCAGCGGGTCGTGGCCGTCTACGACGAGGAAACCTACCTGGGTCTGGTGAGCCTGGAGGACATCCAGGAGGCGTTTGTCGTGCTCTCGTTCCTCGAACGCTACCACGAGTCGCGGGAGAAACCCACCACCCCGGGAGGAGCGACCCCGACAACCAGCGGGTAAATGCGAACACACCGGCACCGATGTGAGCGATGCGGACGGTGCGAGGGACGCGGCGGGTCTGATGCCCAATCGACCCCGTCGCGTCTCACCGCCGCTATACAAAATCCCCCCTTCGTGGTAGAATATCGCAGATTTCATCTTTCCTATCTATTGATTGTGATTGCCTGAATACCGTCAATACCGTCTGATTGTCACCGGGTCCTTAACATCCATCACCAGTGCTGGTTTGAACCAGGCGGCTGCCACCAACCAGGCTATCCAGACGATCCAGTCTATCCAGTCTCGTGACAGGAGCACATGCGTATGAAAGATATCTTCCTTGGGATTGATATTGGCTCAACCACCGTAAAAGTCGTCGTGGTGGACCGGGCAAAGAACCTGCTCGATCATCGCTACATTCGGTCCGAAGGTCGCCCCCGCCCGACCCTGCTGCGGGCCGTGCAAGACCTCCAGCGCACCTTGAAGGGAGCGACCATGGTCGGTGTGGGGTTGACGGGGTCGGGGGGAGAACTGATTGCCCGAATGATCGGGGGGAACCACGTCAACGAACTGATTGCCCAGACCCGCGCCATCGGAGAATACTACCCCCAGGCGCGAACCGTGATAGAAATAGGTGGTCAGGATAGCAAGTTCCTTTCGACCCAGTGGGATGAGAAGAGCGGCAAGATGATGCTGGTTGACTTCTCGATGAACGCGCTCTGCGCTGCCGGGACCGGCTCGTTCCTCGACCAGCAGGCCGAGCGCCTGGGCATCTCCATCGAAGAAGAGTTCGGCAACCTGGCGCTCCAGTCGCACAACCCGGCCCGCATCGCCGGGCGCTGCACCGTCTTTGCCAAGTCCGACATGATCCACCTGCAACAGAAGGGCACCCCCCTGCCCGATATCATTGCCGGGCTGTGCCTGGCGCTGGCCCGCAACTTCAAGAGCGTCATTGGCAAAGGCAAAGATTTCACCCCGCCGGTGCTGTTTCAGGGCGGCGTGGCCTACAACCGCGGCGTGGTGCGGGCATTCGAAACGGTGCTCGGGCTGAAAACCGGCGAACTGATGATACCCGATAACCACCCGCTCATGGCGGCTCTGGGCACGGCCTTCGTCGCCATGGACCAGGAAGCAGAAGCCTCGCTGCCAACCTTCGTGGGGTTCAGTCCGCTGGAAGAGGCAGTCCAGGCCAGCACCAGCGAGCAGAAGATAATGCCCCCCCTCACCCAGTCGGGGTTTCCCCTCCCGACCTACCACGCGGCCCCCGTCCCGATGTCCAGTCTGCGCCTGGATGCGAAACGGGGTCGCCTTCCCGTCTACCTGGGCATTGACGTGGGGTCTATCAGTACGAACGTCGTGCTGGTTGACGAGCAGGCACAGGTGGTGTCCCGCCGCTACCTGTCCACCCAGGGCCGTCCCCTCGAAGCGGTGCGCCGGGCGCTGTACGAGATTGGCACCGAGCTAGGCGAGCAGGTCGAAGTGCGGGGGGTCGGGACGACCGGCTCCGGGCGTCACCTCACGGCAGACTTTGTTGGTGGGGATGTGGTGCGCAACGAGATAACTGCTCAGGCTCGTGCCGCCACGGTCATCAATCCCGAGGTTGACACGATTTTTGAGATTGGCGGGCAGGACAGCAAGTACATCAGCCTGGACCACGGCGCGGTCGTGGATTTCACGATGAACAGTGCATGCGCGGCGGGCACCGGTTCGTTCCTGGAAGAACAGGCCGACCGCCTGAATATCAGCATCAAGGAGGACTTCAGTCACCTGGCGCTCTCCACCTGCTGCCCGACCGGGTTGGGCGAACGGTGTACCGTCTTCATGGAGTCGGACATCATCCACCACCAGCAGCACGGAGCGAAGGTTGAGCAGTTGACCGCAGGTCTGGCCTACGCCATCGCTCAAAACTACCTCAACCGCGTGGTGAGCGGACGTCCCATCGGCAAGAACATCTTCTTTCAGGGTGGGGTTGCCTGGAACCAGAGCGTCGTAGCGGCCTTTCAAGAATTGCTCAAGCGTCCCATCACCGTGCCTCCCCACCACGATGTCACCGGGGCTATCGGTGCAGCGGTGCTGGCAATGGAAGAGATGCAGGAACGCCACGCCCGAAACATCGAAGTTTCCACCCACTTCAAAGGGTTCGACCTGGGCGGTATCCACTACGAAACCACCAACTTTGAGTGCCGCGCCTGCCCGAACCTGTGCGAGGTGAGCCGCGTGACCATCAGCGGGCAACCGCCGGTCTTCTATGGCGCACGCTGCGACAAGTTCGAGGAGAGCGGGCGAAAATCCGACACCCACAACATTTCGGCTATCCCCGACCTCTTTGCCGAACGCACCCGCCTGCTGCTTGGCGACTACACGCGGCCTGAAGGCGGGCGCAACGGGCGCATGCGTATCGCCATCCCGCGTGCCATGGTCTTCCACGACGTGTTTCCCTACTGGCGAACCTTCTTCCACTCCCTGGATATCGAAATCGTGCTTTCGGAAGCTACCAACCCGCAGATTGCGCGGCAGGCGCTGGAGCATGCCGGGGTCGAAACCTGCTACCCCGCCAAGCTCGTCTACGGGCATGTTCTTGACCTGATGGACAAAGCGGCCGACTTCGTCTTCCTGCCGGGCATCGTGGGCCGCGAAAACATCGCCCCGGGCCAGAAGGAAAACAACTACTGCCCCTACATCCCCGCCTCCTCCTACCTGGTCAGTGCTCACGTAGACCTGGAGAGCAAGGGAATGCGTCCGCTGCGGTTTCCCATCCAGATGCGGTGGGAAAAGACCAAGAAAAAGGACCTGCGCGAAATCGCCCATCAACTGGGGGTGTCGGTCAAGCGCATCAACGAAGCCGATGAAGTAGCTTCCGAAGCACAGCGCACGTTCTATGCTGCGGTGCGGCGGCGCGGTCAGGAAATCCTGACCAGTCTGGATGGGAGCCAGTTTGCCGCGGTCATCGTTGGTCGCCCCTACAACACCTCCGACCTGAGCGTCTGTCAGGACTTGCCGCTCAAGCTGCGGAAGCTCGGTATTCTGCCCATCCCGATGGACTTCTTGCCCGTCGACCAGGTCGACATCTCCGACCAGCACCCCAATATGTTCTGGCGCAGCGGGCAGGACATTCTCGCCACGGCCAAAATCGTCAGCAGCAACCCGCACCTGCAAGCCGTCTACGTGACCAGTTTCAATTGTGGGCCGGATTCCTTCCTGCTCAGCTTCTTCCGCCGGCTCATGGGCAGCAAGCCATTTCTGGAGCTAGAGATGGACGAACACTCCGCCGACGCCGGTATCATCACCCGTTGTGAAGCCTTCTTCGACAGTCTGAAAATGGGGAAAGGAGCCATCGCATGACCGAGAAGCAGACCACCACGCGCAAGCGTATCTACGTTCCCTATATGTGTGACCACGGCTATGCCCTGGCCGCTGCGCTGCGGGCGCACAACCTCCCCGCGGAGGTTATCGAACCCACCACCTCCGACACGCTGGCGCTCGGCCTGCACTACTGCATCGGGCGGGAGTGTTTGCCCTGCCTGACCACGACCGGGGATATTCTCAAACGCACCCGCCAGCCCGACTTCGACCCGGAGCAGGCCATGATTTTTATGCCCACCACGGGCGGCTCGTGCCGCTTCGGGCACTACAACGTGCTCCACCAGACCATTCTGCGCGAGGAGGGGATGGGAGCGGTGGAGTTTATGTCGCCCACAGCGGACAACTCCTACCACGGCCTGGGCGACCGCCCCACCCAGTTGCGCTTGCTCATCTGGCAGGGGGCCGTTGCCGTGGACCTGCTGACCCGCCTGCTCCACCAGTATCGCCCCTACGAACTCCACGCGGGGCAGACCGACCAGCTCTACCGGCGGGCGCTCGACCGCATTATCGCGGCGATTGAGGCCGGCGGGGGCAAAAAGCTGGTCGAGACGATGAAATGGGTGGCGCAGCAGTTTGAAGCCCACCCGGTCGACACGAGCGTCCAGCGCCCCTTGATTGGCATCGTCGGGGAAATCTACATCCGCATGAACTTCCACGTCAACCAGGATATTGCCCGTCAGGTGGAGGCGGTGGGGGGGGAAGCCCACTTTGCCAGCATCATCGAGTGGATCTACTACACCAACTGGACCTACAAAAATGACACCCGCTCGATTGAAAAGGCCGGCGAGCACATCAAGGCGGTCGTGTCGGACCTCTACCAGCGCTACCTTGAGCACAACCTGCTCAAGCCCGTCGAACACCTGCTGCACCATCCCCACGAGACCCATACCAGCATCCTGATGGACAACCTCAAGCCCTACTACCACCCATCGCTGGCATCGGAAGCGGTCTTGAGCATCGGGGCCGCCATTGACTTCGGGAAGCGCAACTTCGACGGTATCATCAATATCATGCCCTTTGCGTGTATGCCGGGGGTTATCACGGCGGGGATGGCCCCACGCATTCGCGCCGACCTGGACAACATCCCCTGGCTGGACATATCCTACGACGCGCAGGGGAGCACGAATATCAAGACCCGCCTGGAGGCGTTTCTCTACCAGGCCACGCAGTTCAAGCGGCGCAAGGCGGCGGTCGCGCACGCCTGAGTGCGGGGGTGGCCGTTTCTCACAACAAAATCAGGACCAATTTTGCAGAGGGAGCGCAGCGTGCTGTGCCCCTTCTGGTTCCCTCAAGAGCGCCTCCGGCCCTTCAGATGGGGGGGTTCCGTATGCATGTTCTTGCTCTAAATGATGGTATTATAGGGGAAGGGGCGTGTTGGCGTCGGGTTCCTCCTATGGGTTGTGGTGTCATCCGCCAGCACGCTCCATAATATGGTATCATTGAGAGATGATGATGCACGAGACCCGGTCTCATTACTCGTTCTGAAAAGACCATACCAGGCAGCATACGCAGGTTTCAACGGCCCAACCCTGAAGGGTTGGGCTTGCGGGAAGCCCCGTAAGTCGACGTTGACCAGTTCGCCCGCAAGGGCAGCCGATAGGGAGGTCACGAGACCCTGGGGTGCGTTGCCAGCTCCAGGCGCTCTCGCTGG
>DAOTUF010000519.1:0-4161 GCA_034437495.1 Chloroflexaceae bacterium
TGCGGCGGTGGGATGGGCTGTGGGTGTTTGTGACGGTGGACGGCGTGGAGCCGACGAACAACGCTGCGGAACAGGCGCTGCGCCCGGCGGTGCGGTGGCGGAAGGGGAGCTTCGGGACGCAGAGCGAGGCGGGGAGCCGCTTTGTGGAGCGCATTTTGACGGTGCGGGAGACCTGTCGGCGGCAGGGGCGCTCGCTGCGGGTGTTCGTGGTGGAGGCGGTGGCAGCGCATCGGGCGGGTCGGCCTGCGCCGAAGCTGGTGCCGACCCCCTGAACGGTTACCTGGTCATTGGCCTGTGCTTCTCCTCGCTCCCCTGGTGACGCCGTGGGGCAGTACAGCGCCACGGGGACTGGTTGGCTCGAACTACCCCTGCTGTGGGACGCGCTGCACCTCTGCCATCTGGTCAAAGTGATGATCGAACGAGAAAACCTCAACCACCTGTAACCGACGAGCCATTGCTAGCACACTACAATCCACATAGCTCCAACCCTTGTCGGTATAGCGCGTGAAGATGTTCCACGTTTCCTGGCGGTCCTGGCGGGTCAGCTCAATGACTTGAAAACGGGAACTTTGCATCATCCGACTTCCAAGCTGAATGGCGGCATCAGCCCCCAGGCGGGCTTTCGTGAGGACCATCGTCTCCACAAATATCGTTTCTGGCAGGGAGAACGTGACCGATGGGTGAGCAGCGACAAAGGCGGACGCTGCAGCGTGGTGCTGATCGCTGGCATCAAGCAGAGCCAGCAAAGCCCCGCTATCCACCAGAACGTGAGCCATCATTGCTCCACTCCTGCATTGCGCCGAATAGCCTGCCCATCAGGTCCCTGAACATATCGCTGCGGAGCCAGTTCCCAGGCGTGCATCTGGATGGCTCGTTTCCCCAGGGCTTCCGCGATGGCATACAGGGCGGGATCTTCGCTCACAGGGATGTTATCTATCAGGGGCCGCTCACTGCGATATGCCCCGACAAGTTCAAGCACGGGGTCGCGGCGTTGGTCCTGCGACGTTGCGACCAACTGAACGAGCAGCGTCGGCACATCCGTCTGCCTGGTTGCGGCCAGGGCATGCAACTCGGCATACAGACTGGAGGGGAGTTCAAGCGTGACGGTTGGTTCTTCCATCTGGTTCCCTTTCCTGGATCGTTCTGCCCATCCCACCAATTCCTCCATCACCTGCCTCACACCGCACTGCTCCCTGTGGTACAATATCCCCACCTGACGAGAGCAGGGGGAGCGAGTATTCAGAATCCCACCTCGATGCGGTGCAAGGCAGGGGTGGGGTTCGGCGTTTCTGGGCAGAGTATACCACAGGTGCGGGGGCAGCGGGGTACGCTTGAACTGGGCAAACCCTGCGCCGCACCAGAGTGAAAACCGCAGGAGGTGGTGGGATGAGCACCCGTTCACGGATCGGGCGATTGACAGAAAATGGGATCAGGTCGGTGTATTGCCACTACGATGGGCACCCGATGGGGGTCGGACTGGTTCTCCAGGCGCACTATCGCACCCCCCAGAAGCTAGACGCCTTGCTGGATGGGGGCGATATGAGCGTGCTGGCGGCAGAGGTCGCTCGCGCTTCTTCTGGCAACCGCCAGGCTATCGAAAGCGCCACGGAGGAGGCGTTTTTTGCCCTGTGTGACGAAAGCGGCGCGGACTATGCCTATCTCTCGCGTGATGGCCGAACCTGGGAAATCTACGAGCCAGATGACGCTCGTTCGACGTGGCAGCGCTACGACCCGCTCCCAGAGACCGTCCCCCCGCACACTGCCGATCTGCACCGTGCAGCGGTGGCGGCAGCGCAGGCGATGCAGGTCTATCTGCAACGGTTCCCTGACCCGCCCGACAAACTGGATGACGCAGAGACGGCCCAGGCATGGCTGGATGAGGTGGTGGTCGTGGAACAGGCAATGAACCATCTGGGGGTGCAGGTGCGGGCCTGGCAGGTCCGTCTGGGTCAGGCGGGCAGCGGTGGGTCTGATTGACAGGGCGCAGCGTCTCGCCCACGCTGGTGCGCTTCCTCTGCCTCCATCCGACCGAGCACCGTTTCTCGTACGGGCGGGCGCGGTTTGTACAGGCCAGGTCGGGGGTGAGACCCATCTGTTTCTCGCACGGGCGGGCGCGGTTTGTACAGGCCAGGGTGGGGGCAAGAAGCGCTGTTCTCGTGCGGATGTTTTGGTACGCAAATCGGGTCCGCCTGCACCGACGCAGGCGGACCCGATTTGCATTACATCTCACTTCGCCCCTGTGTGCGGGACTGCCTCCCTCACTGCCATGCACCGAAACCCCCACTGAACACCAGCGTTTTGTCATCGGACGTGTCACTAAAAGCGGCTACCTCAATGTAGTAGGTGAGGCCGCCAGTTACCGCCACATCAAGCGCCGAGGTCGTGTCCTGTTCACTGTCATCGTTGCAGGCCCACTCCTGCCAGGAACCTGGCTCACCCTCCCAGACCGCTAGCACCGTATCATAGGAACTGCCGAAAGTGTTCAGGGAGAGCATGCCCGACGTGTCGGGTTCTACGCGATACCAGACCGTATTGAACTGCTGACCGTTGGTGCAGGAAATCACCGGGTCGGTCGGGTCGGCGGATGCGCCAGTAACATCCTCGGTAACGCTGAAGGTGTCGGGTTTCTCGATGAAGGTGGCATAGGCAAGGTCGTCATTCCACCAATCCCCGAAGGTCGTGGTACAGGCCCTATCGCTCCAGTTGGAACTCCCCCCGCTGTTAAACGCCTGGACCCAGAAGCAGTAAATCGTGTTGGGTGACAGCCACTCAACGAGGTAGTCCGTCGTGTCGGCTCCCACCTCAGCGATGTGTGTGTTCCAGTCTTCAATCGTAAAACCCGCTTCATTGAAGGAGTTGTCTTCCCAGTCCAGTTGTATCTGAGAAGAACTGAGGACGGTTGCCTGTAAGTTACCTGGCATGGCCGGGGGAAGCTCCGGCTCAGTTGTCGGCACGGGCGTCTCCGTGGGTGTGCTCGTCGGCACGGGCGTCTCCGTGGGGGGGCAGTTGGTTCCGACACCGGGGTACTGGTGGGAGGCGAGGAGGGGTCGGAAGGCAGGCCACTGCGCACGATGAGCGGGAGGTAGAGTCTGGGAATTACAGCTACGTAGGTCAATAGTCCCGACCGGTTGGCAGCATTGTCATCGGCAAAGACAGATAGTTCCTGATCCTGGGCAAGTTGTACCGGGGTGGTATAACGCTGGAAGGCCGTTTCATCCAATGAATAAAACACCTCCTTCACCCCAGAACCGTCGTCTGTGGCTGTGATGGCAGCCAGAACCGTGTCGTCCTGGATGGTTGGTTCAATAGAGATCGCAGGTGGCTCCGTGTCGTTGGCTGCGCTGCCGCTCAAGTTGACCGTCGAAGGGACGGTTGTCTCAAAGGTACCGTCTTCGTCACCGTCATAGCGCAGGTCGCCCATCTCCTGTGGCGTGATCGTAAATGTAGCTGTGCCACTTCCGTCCAGCACAAGGTCTTGATAGCGAACAGCGCGGGTGGTGGTCGTGCCGTTACCAGTGGTCAACTCCACATACAGGGGGTCATCACCTACCGAGAAGGTTATGGTATATGATTCCCCTTCGGGCATAGTAAACAGATAAGCATTGTCCCCCAGAATGTAATAACTGGCATCGGGAACGGGGGTATCCTGTTGCCCTTCTTCAACGGTGGTAATACGGTTCCCGGCGGTGTCTGTCAGGGTCATTGATGAGGTGCCCAGTACCTTAACAAAGTGAGCAGGTTGCAACTCCTCTGTCTGCAAGGCCGCCTGTCCATCCTGGCACTGCGCGGGTGGTTGAGCTTTTTTGCCCAGAAGATAGAGCACATAGTCCAGAACATCCTCATTCCGAGCCATCTCAGTATGACCTGCCTGCTCCATAGTGCCAGAGAAGCGGCAAGCACCACGTAAGTGTTCGCGGTCAGCATTGGTCATAGCACTTTGGATGGGAACCGTCCCGTCACCCCCAAAGAGTTGAGGATCCAAGACATCATACTTGACAGTTTTTTCAAGCAAGAGTTCTAAGAGATCCTTTGATACCAATCCCTCCTCAAAACAGCAAAAACTCAACCACCCTGGCACCGTTCTTGCCACGAAACACGCTGGAGTATGCACAGGAAGTGCCTACCAAACCAGAGGAGGTTTCTATTATGGGTCGTCCTATG
>DAOTUF010000520.1:0-1885 GCA_034437495.1 Chloroflexaceae bacterium
GATGCGGCGGCTCTACATTCGCAGCAAGGCCATCAACCCCAAGGTGCAGGTCAGCATTGCCGCCATCACCTGGGGCGGTATCGGTTCCTACACCCCCGAGGACTGGCCCAACTCGGCGGCCTATTCCAAGGTGTTTCAGGACTGGCGGGCGTGGCTGGAGGAAGGGATTATTGACTTTGCGGTGCCGATGCAGTATTTCGATGAAGGCAAGCAGCGCACCCGCGACTGGTATACCGGGTGGGTCAACTGGGACCGCGCCAATATGGGGCGACGGGCGATTGTGGCCGGCCTGGGGTCGTGGCTCAACTCGCCCGAACAGAACATTGCCCAGGCGCAGCGGGCGCTCGAACCTGGGATGCAGGGGCGCTTCCTGAGCGGGGTAGCGTTCTATGCCTACCACGAGCTTTTCCCCGGCTGCACCACGGAAAACCGACGGGCCTTTATGGATATGCTGCGGAATACCATTTTTGCGCAGCCAGCGCGGGCACCGGAGTGGCCCTGGATTGCCAACCCCACCACCGGTATCCTGCAAGGGGCCGCAACCATTGATGGGGAGGTTATCCCGGACGCGGTGGTTTCGCTCATCCGGGGCGACACGTGGGTGCGCGACCTGAAAGCCTCCGCCGATGGCTGGTATGGCGTGGTGGACCTGGAGCCAGGCACCTATACTATCAAGGTGCGCGACCCGCGGGACGGGCGCGAGGAGTGGTATGGGAATGTGCAGGTCTGGCCCGGCCTCGTGTCCTACGGGTCGTAGGGCAACCGGGGCAACAGGATTTCAGACATGCGCGTTTTTCTGACAGGCATCACCGGGCCGGTGGGGAGTGCGCTGGCCGACGAACTGGTCGCCCGGCCCGGTCTGGAGGTCCACGCGCTCAAGCGCTGGCGCAGCGACACCCGCCCGGTGGACCACCTGCGGGGGCGGGTCGTGTTCCACGAGGGCGACGTGGAGGACCCCTTTTCCGTGGGGCATATTGTCGGGCGGGTCGTCCCCGACCGGGTCTATCATCTGGCGGCGCAGAGCTACCCGAGCGAGTCGTGGGACGCGCCGGTGGCGACGATGCGGACCAATGTAGAAGGGACACTCAACCTGCTCGAAGCGGTGCGCCAGCACTGCCCGGAGGCGCGGGTACATCTTGCGGGGACCAGTGCCCAGTACGGGTGGGTGCGGCCCGAAGAGACCCCCATCCCCGAGACCCACCCGATGCGCCCGCTCAGCCCCTACGGGGTGAGCAAAGTCGCGGCAGAACTGACCGGCTTGCAGTACCACCACTGCTACGGGCTGCATGTGGTCGTTACGCGCTCGTTCAACCACGTCGGGCCGCACCAGGGCGACCGCTGCGTCATCCAGACGTTCTGCCAGCAGATGGCGCTGATTGAGGCTGGACGGCAGGAAGCAGTGCTGCGGGTGGGCAACCTGGAGCCGCGCCGCGATTTTACCCACACCTCTGACGTGGCGCGGGCGCTCTGGCTCGTGCTGGAGCACGGGCAGCCGGGCGAGGTGTATAACCTCTGCTCCGGGCAGGCCACCCGCATTGGCGATATCCTTGACCTGGTGCTCCAGCACGGGCAGGCTCCGGGGCCGGTCGCGGTGCAGGTAGACCCCTCGCGCCTGCGCCCGGCAGATGAGCCGCTGCTGATGGGAGATACGACCCGCCTCCGCCAGGCGACCGGGTGGGAGCCGCGCATCACCATGACCGAAATCGTTGCCGAGATGCTGCGCTACTGGCGGAAGCGGGTGTGACGGGATGGTTCGGTTGGTTCACCAGCGCGGTTTCAGCGCCGCGGGAAGCTGCCGCATCGCATAGGTGATGCCCGCCTGAAGCGTCCCCACGGTCCGGATGGTCGAAAGGTCCACCCCCAGGTGGACCAGCGTGGTCGCCAC
>DAOTUF010000521.1:0-7638 GCA_034437495.1 Chloroflexaceae bacterium
GCCCGTCACGGGGAAGCCGCGGGACTGCGCCCAGTCGCCAATGCGGGCGATTCCCTCGAAGGGGACGTGCTGGAAATAGTGCAGATGCATCGGAAAATACCTTGCTCCTCTCTCGAAATCAAGTCGAACCGGTCACCGGCAGCACCTCGGCCCCGACATAGGGTCGCAGCACCTCCGGCACCACGATGCTCCCATCCGCCTGCTGGTAGTTTTCCATAATGGCGATGATAGTGCGGGGAACCCCCAGGCCAGAGCCGTTGAGCGTGTGGAGAAACTCTGGCCGGCCCCCCGGCTCCGGGCGGTAGCGGAGGTTGGCCCGCCGCGCCTGGAAGTCCTCTACATTGCTGCACGAACTCACTTCGAGCCACTCATTCTGGCCCGGTGCCCACAACTCAATATCGTAGGTCTTCGTGGAGGCAAAGCCCATATCGCCCGTGCAGAGCAGCTTGGTGCGGAAGGGGATCTTCAGTGCCCTGCACGTCGCTTCAGCATCACTGCGGAGCTTCTCAAGCTCATCGTAGCTCGTCTCAGGCGGGACAAACTTGTACATCTCCACCTTGTCGAACTGGTGGCCGCGCTTGATACCACGCACGTCGCGCCCAGCGCTCATCTGCTCGCGGCGGAAGCAGGGCGTATAGGCACACAGGTGGATGGGCAGGTGGGTCCGCTCCAGGATTTCATCCGCGTAGAGGTTCGTAAGCGGCACCTCGGCGGTGGGCACCAGCCACAGCCCGGCGTCCTCGTCGCGGTAGAGGTTGTCGCGGAACTTCGGAAGCTGCCCGGCCCCCACCATGCAGTGCTCCTTCACCACAAAGGGCAGATAGACCTCCTGATAGCCCTGGGCGATGTGGAAGTCGAGCAACCATTGGATGAGTGCCCGCTGGAGCCTGGCCCCCGCCCCCCGGAGCACGTAGAAGCGCGAACCAGCCAGCTTGACCCCGCGCTCGAAATCGATGATGCCCGCCATCTCGCCCAGTTCCCAGTGGGGACGCGGGGGGAAGCCCGGGTCTTGCGGCTCGCCCTCCTGCGAGATGACCACGTTGTGGTCCTCGTCGGGACCTTCGGGGACGTCGGGGTGGGGCAGGTTGCGGATATCCAGCAGCACGGCCCGCTGCTGCTCTTCCACCTCCGCGACGGTGCGGTCCAGTTCGGCAATGCGGTCGCCCACGGCTCGCATGGCGGCAATGCGCTCTTCCCGCGCTGCCGCATCTTTCATCTTGCTGATTTCCTTCGATACTTTGTTCCGCTCGGCCTTCAGCGCCTCAACCTCCTGCAACAGCGCCCGCCGCTGTTCATCAAAGGTCAGCGCTGCGTCTACCTTTTCCCCGCCAACTTCGGCGCGGGCAAGCTGCTGCTTCACCCACTCGGGCTGTTCACGAATACGTTTGATATCAAGCATCTTATCCTCTTGTTGTTTTGTTGTTGTTTACCAGTATCGGACGAAGAACGGGAGGTAGACCCGTCGGGGTGGGGGAGCGACGGAGGCTCGCCGTACCTGCTGCCCGGTGGCGTAGTTCGTCGTCCAGGCATACAGGTCTTCGTGGAAGGAAACCAGCTGCGCGTAGACATTCCGTGGGTCGCCCAACCCGCTCGCCCCCACCTGCTCCCAGTCTACCAACCCCCGCTCCAGGGTGCCCGTGGTTCGCCAGACCGTCACCCCCCCGGAGGTCTTGAAAACCGCCACATAGAGCGCCTCTTGATGGACCGCTGCCCCATCTACCACCGTCCCGCGGTTGGCTGCGCTGCCATCGATGCCCGTCGTGCTCACGCGGCTCCACGACCCCACGTCGCCGCTGCTGCTGCGGTAGATGGCGATGCCGTTGGCGCTGTAGGTCGCGATATAGAGGAAGCCATCCAGGTCGCCCAGAATGCCCACCTCACTGCTCCCCACCGGCCCGTCGTACACTTCGGTCCACTGCGCTTTCCCCTCGCGGCTCAGGCTGCTCGTGCGGAAGAGCCGCCCCTTGTGGCGCGGTCCATCCACCGAGCGAACGCCGAAATACAGCGCATCTTGAAAGACATACCCCGACCAGATACCCTGGTTGGCCGGGTCCCCGAAGCCGCTCACGTTCTTCTGCTCCCAGGTTTCTCCATCTTCAGAACACCAGACCTGCGCCCCGGTGGTGGTGTTCTGGGTTCCCCCGCACAGCCACCCCCCAAAGACCTGCATATCTTTGAAGTTCGTGTTGTTGATATCGCCGAACCCCGGCGTTATGACGGAGGTCCAAGTCAGGGGGTCCCCCGAAGGGCTGCGATAGAGCATCGTCCCCTGACGAGAGTTGCCCCCATTGGCAGTGCTAGCATATATCATACCATCGAACGCGGCCAGACTGTCAATGTGGTCGTTCTGAAGCGCCCCCCCCTGCCGCTGGTCGTTCCCGAAGGGAGCCGCGTAGATGTGGGCATAGGGGTCGCCATAGGGCAGGTGTTGATACGACCCGGCCACCTCCTCCCAGTCGTCCTGGCTTGATGGGCAGGTGACGCCCGCCCGGGTGCGCCAGATACGCGCCCCAAACTGGTCATCAGCCTCCATCCCCACATACAACTGGTCATCGAAGACGAGCACCTCGTACCCCTCCTCGTAGCTATACCCTCCCCCGCTGGCCATCCCGAACGCCCCCTCGTTGACCTGGACCCATTCCGTGTCCAGCAGCGCTGGCTCAACGAGAGCCACCCCGGGGGTGGCTGAGAGGGGGGGAGGACTGAACACCGACCAGCAGACCAGCAGCATCAACCACCAGGTGGCTCCTGTCAGCACCCAGAAAGTTCTTCTTTGGCTCTTCGTAGGCATAGTCTGGACCTTCGACCATCAACCATCAACCATCAACCATCAACCATCAACCATCAACCATCAACCATCAACCATCAACCATCAACCATCAACCATCAACCATCAACCATCAACAAGGGAATCGGTATCATCGGTGGCTGGTCGCTGGTATATCTCTTCCCAGAGGCTCAACGACCTGCCAGAACGAGGCGTCGCGCAGAAAGTGCAGCCGATAGACCGGCACGTGCTGGAGCAACCGCTGCCCCCACTTCAGCAGGGTCCCCAGATACGCCGGGTTGGAGGGGATGACGGGGATACTGGCGAGTATCTCCGCCAGCATGTGCCCGCTCCCCCCCGCGTCAAGCTTCACCTGCTGGCTCTTGACCAGCCGGAGCATGGCGACCAGAGGAGCCGCCGCCGGTCCCGAAGCCCCAACCTGGGTGGGGTTGGAAAAGGGGGTCGCATGCACCATCCACTCCCCGCTCCGGGGTTCTGGCATCAGGAGGACCAGGTCATCGTTCAAAACCAGGTCATCGGGGGAGAGGCGGGCCGTGGTAGACTTGCCGCTGCCCGAACGCCCGAAGAACAGGTAAGCACGTCCGTGGCGCACAATCCCCGCTCCGTGGAAGAGCACGCCACCCGCGTGAAAGGCCAGCAGCGCACAGACCACCCGCAGCATGTATTCGACATCCGTCGCGGTCGCATTCTGCCCACCAGGGTCGGGCCGGGCTTCAGCGAGCACCAGCCGGGCGTGTCCTCGCTCCGGGTCAATCACCCCTTCGCAGGTCGGGGTGGCCAACCGCACCCGCCCCTGGTGAAAACGCACCGGCTCGCCCGCAGAGTCCGCAGGATGGAAGGGGCCGTTCAGAGAGAGCTGAATCGTCAGGTGGGGAGGGGCAGAGGTCCGAAATGCCCGGTAGGGGTGCTGAAGCCGGGTGATGAGCGCGGCATCGGGTCCCGTCACCATCGTCACCAGACCAGCGATAGAGAGGGAAAAGGCAAACATCTTCGTCTGTGCTTGCGGTGGCGTTGTCGGGTCATCCATCATCTACCATCTACCATCTACTATCTACTATCCGTCGTCCACACGCTTCGTCCACCGTCCGGGGACTATCTTCCTGATGTGCCTGGACTATACCCCGAAGCAGCGTGGCTGTCAATGGTCCCTTTCTGGTTCGGCTTGCTGAGGTCCAGGGCTACAAGATGTGCTATAATTTCCGTATCTCCTGTCTCCCGGAACCGCGTTCCCGGGCAGGGGGAGAACAGCACACCTGGAGATTTTCGAACCATTCCCTGACCGCGACCGCTCAGATGCTTCCCCACAGACCACCCCCATCACCATCTCCCCGAGCCGCGACCAGCGAACGTGTACGTATCTGAGGGCCGCACGGTGCAGGAATAGCACCAGAGAAAGGAGTACATTGCAGATGGAAAAAGTACATTTTCAATTTCTTTCCAACAATACCTATTGTGTCTTTGGCCAGCATGGATGTGGGGGAGCCTCCCTGAACATCTACGAGACGGAACATGCCCTGCTGATACTGATTGACCTGGCCGGTACCGACCCGGAGTCGCTCCAGATAGAAGCCCGCCCCGACCTGCTCCACATCCAGGGCGTACGCAGGTTCGACCCACCCTCGCGGCTTCTCCGTATCCACCGCCTGGAAATAGACGCCGGCCCCTACGAGATTTCCATTCCGCTCAACATTCCCATTGACCCCGAACAAACCCGTTCGCACTACCACAATGGCCTGCTGGAAATCATGCTGCCCATTATGAAGCCATCGCCGCAGCGAATCACGATTAATGTGGCGGAGGCGGAAGGAGCGGCCCAATGAATGCCGCGAGCATCGCAACCCCCATGCCGCCAGCTACCGAACAACCGCAGCAGCTTGATGATGGCGCGGCGGCTGGCCTGCCCCTGATGCCCCTGACCAACGTCGTCATCTTTCCCGGAATGATCATGTCCCTGGTCATCTCGGGCGAACGCTGGATCAAGCTCATCGATGACGCCGTCCTTGCCAACAAAACCATCGTCGTCTTCTGGAGCAAAGAACCCGGCGACGAATTTAACCCGACCACCCTGGGGCATATCGGAACCCTGGTCAACATCACCCAGTTGCTTCGGCTGCCCGATGGCAACATCCAGGTCATGCTTCAGGGGCGGGCGCGGGTCGAACTGGCGGACGTGCTGCGAACCGACCCCTACCCCTTCGTGCAGGTGCGTATCGTGACCGAGCCGGCCGCGGACTCGCTGCAAGGAGAGGGGTTGGCTCGCCGCGTGCTCTCCATCTTTCAAGAGGTCGTCCATCTCAGCGCCACCATGCCCGACGAACTGGCCGTCGTCGCCACGAACACGCCCTCGCCGGGCGTTCTGGCCGACCTGGTCGCCGCAAACCTCTCGCTCAGCCCCGAACAGCAGCAGGCCGCCCGTGACACCCTGGACATCGAAGACCGTCTGCGCCTGGTGCTTGGCTTTCTCGAACGGGAACGCGAGATTTTGCACATCGGGCAGAAGGCCCAGGAAGAGATGTCCCGCGGCCAACGCGAATATGTCTTGCGCCAGCAGATGGAGGCCATCAAGCGCGAACTGGGCGAGACCGACGACCACACCGCAGAGCTAGCCGAACTCCGCAGGCAGCTTGAGGAAGCCAACCTGCCCGAAGAACCACACAAAGAAGCCGAACGCGAACTGAAGCGGTTGTCGCGGCTCCCGCCGGGCGCGTCCGAACACCACCTCATCCGGACCTACCTGGACTGGCTGCTGGAGCTTCCCTGGAATACCAGCACCGATGACCAGTTTGACCTGAACCAGGCCAGCGAGGTCCTCGACGCCGACCACTACGACCTGGAAAAAATCAAGGAACGCATTATCGAATACCTGGCAGTCCGCAAGCTCCAGTTTGAACAGGGCGAAGACCGCGTGCGCGGTCCCATCCTGTGCTTCGTCGGCCCGCCGGGGGTGGGCAAGACC
Organism: Chloroflexaceae bacterium; assembly: GCA_034437495.1. Lineage (GTDB taxonomy): Bacteria > Chloroflexota > Chloroflexia > Chloroflexales > Chloroflexaceae > JAAUSY01. Next base: position 5,745 of record DAOTUF010000521.1, read on the forward strand.
AGCCTGGGACAGTCCATTGCCCGCGCTCTGGGGCGCAAGTTTGTCCGCGTGGCGCTTGGCGGGGTGCGCGACGAGGCCGATATTCGGGGGTTTCGCCGCACCTACGTCGGAGCCTTGCCCGGTCGCATCCTCCAGGGCATCAACCGCGTGGGCAGCAACAACCCGGTGCTGATGCTCGATGAGGTGGACAAGCTCAGTTCCGGCTTGCAGGGCGACCCGGCAGCAGCCCTGCTTGAACTGCTCGACCCGGAGCAAAACCGCGTATTCGTTGACCGCTACCTCGATATCCCCTTCGACCTGAGCCGGGTTCTGTTCATCTGCACCGCCAACCGCACCGATACCATTCCGCCGGCGCTGCTCGACCGGATGGAGGTGCTGGAACTGGCTGGCTACACCGAGACGGAGAAGCTGGAGATAAGCCGCCGCTACCTCATTCCGCGGCAGCGGGAAGAGCACGGGCTTGCCAACCGCGAACTCCCCATCAGCGACGAGGCCATCCGGCGGCTGTCCCGCGACTACACCCGCGAAGCCGGGGTGCGCAACCTGGAACGGCAAATCGGGGCGCTCTATCGGAAGATGGCCACCCGTCTCGCACGGGGGGAAGATATCCCCGCACATATTGGCGCGGAAGACCTGGACGACCTCTCCGGCGTGCCGCGTTTTCGCAAGGATATGCTGCTTGGTGAGGACGAAGTAGGCGTGGCGACCGGCCTGGCCTGGACGCCGGTCGGCGGAGACGTGCTGTTCGTGGAGGTGAGCGTGGTACCCGGCAGCGGGCAGCTTATCCTGACCGGGCACCTGGGCGATATCATGCGCGAGTCGGCCCGCGCCGCCATGACCTACGCCCGCTCCCGCTCCGATATGCTGGATATCCCCAAAGATTTTGCCCGACAGCACGACGTGCATATCCACGTGCCAGCGGGAGCCGTGCCCAAAGACGGCCCCTCCGCAGGCATCACCATTGCCAGTGCCCTGATTTCGTCTCTGACCGGGCGGGTAGCCTACAAGCGGGTGGCCATGACTGGCGAAATCACCTTGCGGGGAAGAGTGCTCCCCGTTGGCGGTATCAAGGAGAAATTTCTGGCGGCTCAGCGCATGGGCATCCAGAAAGTCATCGTGCCCCAGGAAAACGCTCCGGATATCCGCGAGGTCCCGGCCGAGACCCGCGACCAGCTTGAAATCATTCTGGTCAACCACATCGATCACGTTCTGCCCCATGCGCTGAATACTCACAAAGAAGGGAGTCACCCCCATGTTCAAACGGATTCTCCTGGCAACTGATGGATCACCGGTGGTCGAACGGTGCGTGCTCTACGCGGCCCACCTGGCCCGAACCGACCAGGCCGAGGTGGTCGTCCTGCATGTCTACGAACCTCCTGAGCGCTACGCCAGCTACCCTGGCTACCAGGAACTCATTGAACAGCTTCGGGCCGTGTCGTGTGCGCTGGTGGACGAAGTAGCGCAGCAATTGCGCAAAGATGGCGCAGAGGCGCGGGGGGAGCTTCGGATAGGCAACCCGTCGGAGGCCATCATCCTGGCCGCCGCGGACTATGATGTAGACCTGATTGTGATGGGAACCCGCGGCAGCAGCAACCTGTCTGACATCCTGGGGAGCGTGAGCGCGCACGTGCTGCGCCACGCCCGCTGCCCGGTGCTGCAAATCCCCTAGGTCTTCCCACCGTTGGCCCCATCCTTCGCTGGCCCGCGCTCGGGGTTGTGTTCCGGGCGCGGGCCGAGGACCCGAAGGAAGGAAGGATGGTCGCGGGATGGTCCGTCAGCTACCCACCGCTCAAGCGGGTGGGCTTGTCCCTGGCGCGACGGCAACGCCGTCTCCGAGACAATAGGCGGGCTGACAGCCGCCCTGAATGGGTCTGTCCGACAGGACACGTTGACC
>DAOTUF010000522.1:0-2159 GCA_034437495.1 Chloroflexaceae bacterium
GAAAGAGAAGAGATAACAGATAGCGGCGATCCCGGAACGCTCATTCTCTGCTACAATAGGGCCACCCCAGGAGAGATGGGGAACAGGGTTTGTAGGAGAGAGGAGAAGGTATGAAACATCTAACGAGACGCTGGATTGCCAGTATCCTGCTGCTGGTCGGCACTATTACGGTTCTGGCAGCCTGTGTGCCAGACGAGGGAGATACGACCACCCCATCCCGGAGCAGTGGGGAATACGTCTTCGGGATGCTGCTGGTTGGCCCCTACAATGACCACGGGTGGAGCCAGGCGCACTACGAAGGAGCAAAATATGCCGAGAGCAAGATACCAGGCACGCGGTTTATCTACATCGACAAGGTGAACCCCTCCGATCGTCCGAATGTGACGGTGGAACAGCTTGTTGACGACCTGGTAGCCCAGGGCGCGAAGTTCATCATTACCAACTCTGACGACTTCAAGGACGGCACCCGCGAAGCCGCCAGGCTGCACCCGGAGGTCATCTTCCTGCACATCTCAGGGGATGACGTGCTCACGGGCGAGGCTCCCCCCAACCTGGGCAACCTGATGGGGCGCATGGTCTATGGCAAGATGATGGCCGGGTGCGCGGCAGCGCTGACCTCTCAGACGGGGCACCTCTCCTACCTCGGCCCGCTGGTCAACGACGAAACGCGCCGCCTCGTCAACGCGGCCTACCTGGGGGCCCGCTACTGCGCCGAAAACCTGCGCGACGAACCATTCACCAGCGATATGCGGTTTGAGGTGGTCTGGATTGGCTTCTGGTTTCACATTCCAGGTATCACCCTCGACCCGACCCGGGTGGCCAACGACTTCATCAACAGCGGCAGCGACGTGGTGCTTTCCGGCATTGACACCACCGAAGCCTTGATTGAAGCACAGAAGGCCGCCGAAGCCGGCGAGCGGGTCTATGCCATCCCCTACGACTACCAGGGAGCGTGCAGCCAGGGGCCGGAGGTGTGCCTGGGCGTCCCTTACTTCAACTGGGGGCCGCCCTATACACGCCACCTCCGCGAAGCCCGCGCTGGTACCTGGAAACAGGCGTGGGAGTGGCTGGAACCCGACTGGAGCAACCTGAACAACCCCGACACCAGCCCCATCGGGTATACATTTGGCCCGGCCCTGACCGAGGCAAACCGTGCCAAACTTGACACCTTCATTCAGGGGTTGGCAGATGGCTCTATCAGGCTCTTCGTCGGGCCGCTCCATTTCCAGGACGGCACAGTCTATCTGGCTGAGGGCGAAGAGGCCACCGACCAGCAAATCTGGTACACGCCGCAGTTGCTAGCGGGGATAGAAGGCCAGAGTGCTGCAAACTAACGCCCTGCCCACGTATCACAACCGTTTGCAGGACTCGCAGGACTCGCAGGACTCGCAGGACTTGTAGGACACCGTGGATATCCAGGTTCGCCACATCACCAGGACCTTCGGGAGCGTGCGGGCAAACGACGCCATAAGCCTGTCCTTCGCCGCCGGCCAGATTCACGGTATCCTGGGGGAGAACGGAGCCGGTAAAAGCACGCTGATGAAGATTCTGGCGGGTTTCGTGCAGCGCGACTCTGGCGAGGTGCTGCTCCGCGGCAAGCCGGTACGGCTGCACCGCCCTGCCGATGCGCTGCGGGCCGGAGTCGGGATGGTCTACCAGGACCCGCTGGACATCCCGCCCTTCACGGTGCTAGAAAACTTCCTCTGTGCCATGCCCCGCTCCGTGCTGCCGAGCCATGCCGCCGCCCGGCAGCGGCTCGCAGAGTTAGCGGAGCGGGCAGGCTTTGCTCTCGACCCCGACACCCCCCTCACCCATCTGACCGTCGGGCAACGCCAGCAGCTTGAAATCGTGCGTTTGCTGGCGCGGGGGGTCGGGGTGCTCATTCTTGACGAACCGACGACCGGTATCACGGCCTCCCAGAAAGACGCCCTCTTCACCGCTCTCCGACGCCTCGCAGCCGAAGGCCGCACCATCCTGTTCGTCTCGCACAAACTTGAAGAAATCGCAGAGTTGTGCCACACGGTCAGCGTCCTGCGGGCAGGGCGGGTGATGGGAGAGGGGCAGATGATGATGCCGCAGCCCGCCCAACGCCTCCTCTCCCTGATGTTCGGGCAGCGTGGCGACGAGGACCGCGAGTCCCCGACCAACACCCCCCTCCC
>DAOTUF010000523.1:0-1676 GCA_034437495.1 Chloroflexaceae bacterium
GTTGGAGCCGATAAACCCCAGGCCCCCAGTGATGAGGACGTTCTTTCCCTGAAAAAAATTGCTCATGCTCTTCATTGTGTGGTTCTCCTTTGTTTATGATGCAGGTATCGTAGTATGCTATCCTCTGACTGGCAGCGGGGCCGGGGCCGCGGTGATAAGCTGCAACCCGAGCCGCTCAAAGGTCTCCAGAACGACCCGCATCCCCTGGTGGTCCATCTGCGAAAAGGCGTCGGAAAAGGCAACCAGACGGATGGTCGGTCGTCCTTGCTGTTCGCTCACGCGGTAGAGTTGGGCAAAGGCCGCCGCAATGGTCAGGTAGAAGGGGAGCGAAACATCCGCACGTGCGGTCAACTCGCGGTGCTCCCCGGCCCCCGCGTAGGATGGAGCGGCGCTGGTGGGGATGACGTCCACGCCGTAGCGAAAATACCCTCGATAGTCAAGCAGGCGTTCCTGCTGACGCTGCTCGTCCTCTGAGCGGGGAGGGTGGGTCAGCGCGGCGTAGAACTGGTCAAACGCGGCGCGGTTGCTCGTGTAGAACTCCTGGTCAACGACCGGGCCGTCCTCCCGGTCCAGCACGTGGGAATCCATAATCAGGGCATGGGAGGGGAGCAGGTCATCCGCCGGGGCGGAGGAAAAGCGATAGCGCTCGCCGGAGAGTTCGAGCCGCGACAGCGCATCGTTGAAGCGTTCAAGCTGCTGATGGACCGTGATAATGCGTTCCCGCAGCGGAACCAGGACCTCCCTTCGCAGCCCTTCCACCGCTCTGCGCCTGGCCTGCTCTATCTGGTCCTGGTAGCGGGGAAGTTCTTCCGACAGAAGGCGCTGCTCCTCTTCGGCGTAGCGGGCTTCGTCCGGGTCGCCCACGCGGGCCGCAAACCGATAGTGCGCGTTGTAGGCAGCGGTTTCCTGGCTCAGTTGGTTCTGCTCGTCGGTCAATGGTTGCTCCAGGCTGCGACCGGTCGTCTCCACCGCCTGGAGCGGGGACCGGTCGGGGAGGTCGAGGTCGTCCGCCATCTCGCCTTTGCTCTCGGGTTCGGGCGCAGTCCCATCGTCGCTGAGGCGGGTTCGGGCCGCGGCAACAGCGTGGGGGTAGCGCTCTTGCACCTCGGCGTCCTGTGCGACCTGGAGGGACAGGTCATCCCTGGTGGTCTGGATATCATGCTCCAGAAAGCGTATCTCCGCTTCCCAGGCGGCGATGCTGGCGGTCTGTTGATGGATGGCAGCCTGTTCTTGCTCAACGGCTTCGCGCCATCGTTCGCTCTCGCGGATCATCCCCTCGATTTCCCCCCTATCAAGGGACTGCTGACGGGTCACGTATTCATTGACTCGCGTCCGCAGGGGGCGATCATCCAGGGGAGCGTCCAGGCGGTGGCGCAGGTTGGAGAGGTCGCGCACCCGCTTGAGCCGGGTTATCTGGATGTTGACCGCGTTGGAGATGCGGGCCGCTGCGACCAGGTGCTCGCTGATAGCGCGGAGGGACTGCTCAAGGGCGTCTCTCTGGGAACGGTGGGCGCGTTCGCCAATGAACCAGGGGCGGTAGTGGTCGGGGGGGACGGCGCGGATGGTCCACTCGCTGTGGACGACCACCTCCGGGGTCACGGCCCGCTGGTGGCGGTGAAGCTGGTCCACCGTCTCACAGGTGACGATATCGCCCAGGAGCGTGTCCAGGTAGGGGC
>DAOTUF010000524.1:0-5648 GCA_034437495.1 Chloroflexaceae bacterium
CCACCGGCTCGTCCCGTGCGGACCCTTACCCCTGCCTCGAAACCAGATGGCCCAGACCAACCCGCCACTGCTCAGGAGCAGCAGCGCGATGGCGGTGAGGACCGCGGGGTGGCCGAAGAACTTCCACAGGTCGGCAAGGTACCCGCCGAAGTTGGACAGCAACCCCTGCCCCCCATCGTTGTCGGCGCGGTTCCGAATGCGAAGGGCATAGCCATTGTCGGCGGTCTCCAGCGGACGCCACCCGAAGAGGGGTCCCGGCTCTTCCACCTCTATCATCCCGGTCTCCGGGTCGCGGACAGCCGTGTGTGAGGTCCCCATTTTGGCCTCGCCGGGCAGCACAAAGATGAGCAGCGCCACGGCCACACCGACCGCCGCCAGAACCCCCAGACCGGGCTTGAATACGTGCCAGAGGAAGAGACCCACGAGCGGCACCGCCATAATGACCAGAAACAGGTAGCTCGTCTCCTGGTTGGTATACATCAGGCCGAACGCTGCGGCCCCCAGGTAGAGCCACCCGGCCTGGCGTGTGCTGGCGTAGCGCACTATTGCCACAAAGACCAGCATCTCGAAGGTGACGGAGTAGATATCGTGCCGCGCCATCCGACCGACGTAGAGAAAGGCGGGCGAGATGAGCAGGTAGGCCGAGGCCAGCAGTGCCGCCGGGCGGCCCATCTCCCGCCGCACCAGAAAGGGCAGCAGCGTGAGCACTGTGCCAAACAGCGCAAACCCCAGGCGGGCGGTGAAGTCCGTATCCCCGAACAGGGAGTACATCAGTGCCCCAAAGAAGTAGAGGAAGGGGCCGTGCAGCAGGGGGTCGTGCATATAGCCCTCCCCGCGGTAGATATTCCACGAATAGGACGCATGGAGCGTCTCGTCGTGGTGGAGCGCCCGCTGATCCAACCCCCACAGGTGCATCAGCAGCGATGCCACCCCGATGAGAATATAGACCCCGTGTTCGAGCGAAAGGGTTGAAAGCATCGGAAAGGAAAAGATGGAAGCGGGCGGCTGATGGTCGCGGTCGCTGGCGGTGGGGGCCAGCGCTGGTTTATCAAGCGATATTCGTTGTTGCATGTGTTGCATGCGGCTTTCTCAATACGTTGAGTCAATGCGTTCGAAGCGTTCGAAGCGTTCGAAGCGTTCGAAGCGTTCGGGTTATTCGAACTACCGGTCGTATCAGAAAAGGCGTGGGGCTTCCCCCACACCGGAGCGGTGCTCCTCTGGTATTGTAGCGATTACGGACAAAAAAGCAAGAACGCCAACCGAGTTCTGCTTGCAACAGACAGTTTCTCAGTGACGTTCTCAACGATAGTTGTACCTGGGTCCTTGCTTTATTATACCAAAATTTTCTTAAAGTGCAAGAAGGAGCGGGTCTGGAGATGGGTTGGGGATGGGTTGGGGATGGGTTGGGGAGGCCCCCACCCCCGTCCTCAGAGGACCCAGAGAATGTGGTATAATCAGCGCGGCGGCAGGAGGGGAGCCGGTTGGTTTCGTTTGAAGTCTCACCACTTTCGTGGTATCATCTCCCGAGCATATCTTCATGGTATCAAATTCATACCCGGAAGGCAGGAAACCATGGCCAGAACAACCAGAGAAAAGATAGACCATCTGCGCGACCTCAAAAAGCGCCTCGTCAAGGGAGGGGGCGACGAGCGCATTGAGAAGCAGCACAAAGATGGAAAACTCACGGCTCGTGAGCGGGTTGGCCTCCTCTTCGACCCGGACACCTTTCAGGAACTCTTCCTCTTTGCCAAGCACCGCTGTACGATGTTTGGCATGGCCGGGAAGGAACTTCCCGCGGATGGGGTCGTGACGGGTACCGGTGTGATAGAGGGGCGGCAGGCCTTCGTTGCCTCGCAGGACTTCACGGTCTCGGGCGGGTCGGTGGGCGAAATCCACGCAGACAAAATCTGTCAGGTGATGGACATGGCGCTCAAGTGTGGGTCTCCCTTTGTGCTCATCAACAACAGCGGTGGAGCGCGCATCCAGGAAGGCATTGGCGCACTGAGCGGCTACGGGCGTATTTTTTATCGCAATGTGCTCCTATCGGGCGTGGTACCACAGGTATCCATTATCGCCGGGCCGTGCGCTGGCGGCGCGGCCTATTCCCCGGCCCTGACCGACTTCATCATTATGGTCAAGGGGGTGGGCAAGCTCTTCATTACCGGACCGCAGGTTATCAAGCAAGTGACCGGAGAACAAATCTCGGAGGAGGAGTTGGGCGGAGCCTACGCCCAGGAGAGCCAGAGCGGGGTGGTTCACTTTACCGCAGAGAACGACGAAGAGGCCCTGCGCCTGTGCCAGAGGTTGTTGAGCTTCCTGCCCTCGAACAACCTGGAAGACCCCCCGGACTATGGGGAAGGGGAAATCGTCATTACCGAAGACCCTACCCTCAACCGGATTATCCCCGACAACCCCCGCGAAGCCTACGATGTCAAGGAGGTCATCCTCCGTATCATTGACAACGGGGATTTCCTGGAAATCCAGGAACACTACGCGCCCAATGCCATCATCGGGTTTGGGCGGGTCAATGGGCGAACCATCGGGATAGTAGCCAACCAACCCATGGCAATGGCAGGGGTGCTGGATATCAACGCCTCCGACAAGATTTCGCGGTTCGTACGCTTCTGCAACGCCTTCAACATCCCGCTGGTCACGCTCATCGACGTGCCGGGGTTTATGCCCGGAGTTCAACAGGAATACGGCGGGATTATTCGCCACGGAGCCAAAATGCTGTTTGTCTACTCCGCGGCGACGGTCCCCAAAATCTCGATCATTCTGCGCAAAGCCTATGGCGGGGCTTATCTGGCCATGTGCAGCAAGGACCTGGGGTGCGACCGCGTGGCCTCCTGGCCAACCGGGGAGATTGCGGTGATGGGGGCAGAGGGGGCGGTCAATATCGTCTATCGCAACGATATCAAGAAGGCCGAAGACCCCAAAGCGGCCCGCGCCCACTTCATTCAGGAATATGAAGAGCAGTTTGCCAACCCCTATGTGGGGGCGTCCCGCAACCTGATAGACGATATTATCGAGCCACAAGACACGCGGCGGTATCTCAGTCTGGCGTTGGAGTCGCTGCGAACCAAACGTGATGTTCGACCGCAAAAGAAGCACGGCTTGATGCCCCTGTGATGCCATTCTGGTTATCGGGGCGAGCAAGAAGGAGGCACGGAGGCTTATGGATGATGCACTGGCAGTCGGGCTGCGGCTCACGGTTACGGGTATGGTGGTGGTCTTCTCGGGGTTGGTGCTGCTCTTTCTTCTGATGCAGGGATTTCAGCACTTTGACCAGTGGCTCGAAAAGCAAAAAACGCGCAAACAGAAGCGCCGCCAGCGGAAGCGAGGGGCAGCACCATCCCCTTCCCCCGCCACCGAATCCCCCGAGGGGGCGGTGCCTCCGGAGGTGCTGGCCGCCATCTCTGCTGCGGTAGCGCTCGCCACCGACCGCAAGGTCCGCATCAAGCGCATTCGCTACCGGGCCCCCTCCGAAGCTGCGTGGTCGCGGCAGGGGCGCGTGACCATTATGGCCTCCCATGTCACCAGACGCTAACAGCAGAAGCACGGTTCGGTTCTGAGTTCAAGCCAGCCTGATAATGATAGTGATGAGGAGTGTGGAGCATTGAAGAAACTACGGGTCACAGTCAACGGTGTCAGCTACGATGTCGAGGTCGAGATTCTCGAAGACGATGACGAAGGTGGGTCAACCTACGGCTTTCCCCCCGCCACCGGTGTTCCCCGCACGGCTCCCCCGCGGGGTGGAGGGGCCGTAGCTCCCCAGGTTGCCCCGTCCAGCGGGACATCCCAACAGCGACCGGGGAGCGCCAAAGAACTCACCTCGCCTATCGCAGGGGTGATAGCCGAAGTCAAAGTTTCCGTGGGAGACCAGGTCAAGGAGAATGACGCGCTCATTATCATCGAAGCCATGAAGATGCACACCAACATCAGCTCTCCCGTCGCTGGCAAGGTCCAGGAAGTCAAGGTCAAGCCCGGTGATGCTGTCCAGCAGGGTCAGGTCTTACTAACCTTTGAGTAATCGGGAGGCTCTTCGTGGGACAACTCTGGGAATCATTGGTTGAGTATATCCACCACAGTGGTTTCTTTTTGATATTTGAGCATCCCGGCAACCTGGTGATGATTGCGGTCGGGTGCATTTTCATCTACCTGGGCATTGTCAAAGAATTTGAACCACTCTTGCTCGTCCCCATCGGGTTTGGCGTGCTGATGGGCAATATCCCCTTTGCCGCCGGGTCGGGCGTGGGCATCTACGAGGGGCCAGACCCCTCCTGTGTGCCGGGGTGGGACTGTCTGCGCCAGATTATTATCCAGGGAGAGATACCCCATGCGAATGCGAGCGTGCTCTGGTATCTCTACCAGGGCGTGACCCTGGGTATCTACCCACCGCTGATTTTCCTGGGCATCGGCGCGATGACCGATTTTTCCAGCCTGATTGCGAACCCGCGCCTGATTCTCCTGGGGGCTGCGGCCCAGTTTGGCATTTTCTTGACCCTGTTCGGGGCTATCCTCCTGGGTGCTCAGTTCCCGTTTCTGGGGTTGGCCGACCCCGACGACCCGACGCGGCTGATACGGGCGGCGGCCAGCATCGGGATTATCGGGGGGGCGGATGGGCCGACGGCTATCTTCATCACCACCAAGCTGGCTCCGGACCTGCTCGGGGCGATTGCTATCTCGGCCTACTCCTATATGGCGCTGGTACCCGTCATCCAACCCCCGATTATGCGGCTGCTGACGACGAAAAAAGAGCGCCTCATTCGGATGCCGCCTCCGCGGGTCGCCACCCGCTTCCAGCGCGTCATCTTCCCGATTGTCGGGTTGCTGGTGTGTGTCTTTATTGCGCCGGATGCGCTGCCGCTGCTCGGGATGCTGTTTCTGGGCAACCTGCTCAAAGAGAGTGGCGTGACCGAACGGTTGGCACGGACGGCCCGCAACCCATTCATTGACAGCGTGACCATCCTGCTCGGGGTGACGGTGGGGGCCAGCACCCAGGCCGATGTCTTTCTCAAGCCCCAGTCTGTGGTCATCTTCGTCATGGGGGCGCTGTCTTTTGCGGTCGCCACGGCTTCGGGGATACTGTTTGCGCGGTTCTTCAACCTGTTCCTGAAGGAAGGGGACAAGATCAACCCCTTGCTCGGGTCGGCGGGGGTTTCTGCGGTGCCACACGCGGCGCGGGTCGCTCAGGTGGTCGCCCAGAAGGAAGACCCGCAGAACTTTCTGATTATGCACGCGATGGCTCCGAATGTGGCCGGGGTCATCGGGTCGGCCATTGCCGCCGGAACGCTGCTGCAAGGGGTGAACCTGTTGCTCTAACCGCAGCCATTGTGGTTCTGGTTGCTTTATGATACACTACCTTCCCGAACATCTCCAGACTAAGGAGGATACACAATGAGCGACTACGCTCTCAATGAACCGCAGTGGGAAACGACGGAGCAGGGGTGGCACGCGGTCGCGTCGCTGTGCAGCAAGGGCTACCAGTGGACGGCCTATATCGAATATGTCGATGCTCCCTACTGGCGCGTCTGGGCGGGGTGCCTGTTTGAAGATTTGCGGAACGCCCAACGATGGTGCCGGGCCGAGATCGAACATCAGATGCAGCGTCACCCCCCCCGGCCCCTCGCCCGGCCCCCGACTGGACC
>DAOTUF010000525.1:0-12791 GCA_034437495.1 Chloroflexaceae bacterium
TCATACCTCGGCCTGCCCGACGGAGCGTGCAAGCCACCTGACTTCAGTCAGTGCGGGGTATGACTTTACACGGGGCGCATTTCTGTGCATCGTAGTGTACCATAATCAGCTTCGTTTTTCAATGACCAACCAGGACCACAAGCGATCATAATCAGAGGAGAAAGAGGCGACCGAAGGTTCGGGGAGCGGGCCCGTGCCAAACGCGAACGCCAGATTTGACGCCCTCCCCGTTCTATGCTATCACTGTCCCTGCAACTGCATATCAGCTTGAGAGAGGAGCACAGGTCTATATCATGAGCCGTATTGCCGAAACCTTCGCCCACCTGCGGGCCGCCCACCGGGTGGCCCTGATGCCCTACCTGACTATCGGGTTTCCACAGCGCGACAGCACCCTCCACCTGGTGCCGGCCCTGGAAGCTGCGGGAGCCGACATGCTCGAACTGGGAATTCCATTTTCTGACCCGCTGGCCGATGGTGCAACCATCCAGCGAGCCTCCCAACAAGCCCTCGACAACGGGGTCCACCTTGCGTTTTGTCTGGAAACGGTCGCCCGGCTGCGCCAGCACGGTGTCCGTATCCCGCTCCTGCTCATGGGCTACTACAACCCCATCCTGAGCTATGGCATGGACCGCGCCTGCACCGACCTGGCCACGGCGGGTGGAGATGGGTGGATTGTCCCCGACCTGCCCCCCGAAGAGGCCGGCCCCCTTCGCCAGCAGGCCACTGCCCACGGCCTGGACCTGATTATGTTTGTGGCTCCGACCACTCCGGACGAGCGCATCGCCCACATCGTCCAGATGGCAAGCGGCTTCGTCTATTGTGTGTCGCTCACAGGGGTGACAGGCTCCCGCCGCGACCTCTCGACGGGACTGAAACCCTTTCTGTCCCGCGTCCGCCAGCACACCGACCTCCCGCTCGTCGTCGGGTTTGGTATCAGCACCGCAGAACACGTTGCCCAGGTGGCCCCCATTGCCGATGGAGCCATTGTCGGGAGTGCGCTCATCAACCACATCGAGCAACTGCCTCCGTCCGAGTTGGCCGAGGGCGCTGCGGCCTTTGTGCGAGACTTACGCACATAACGCAAGATGTAACTTCTGGTGCTATACTGAAGAGAAGCATGGTGCTCTCCCAGGGTCGCCCGGCGCTTTTCTTCTGCCAGAGACCCGTTGCTCGCACAAGATTGCTTATTCACACCCGAAGATAAAGCCGGTTAAGATATGAGGACAGGAAAGGAAAGGTCAAAGATGAGTGAAACCAAAGCTGCTGCCAAAGGACTTGAAGGAATCGTCGCGGCCCAGACAGCCATCAGCCACGTCGATGGGCAGAATGGGCGTCTCTACTACCGTGGTATCAGCATCCACGAACTGGCGGAGAAATCTACCTTTGAGGAAACGACCGCCCTGCTGTGGTATGGCAAGCTCCCCACCCGTACCCAACTCGAACGGTTTCAGCAAAAATTCATCGCCAACCGCAAGCTTCCCGACCCGATTATCTCCATTCTCTTTGCATTGCCCAAAACGACCTCCCCCATGTCGGCCCTGCGTACTGCCGTGTCATCGCTCGGCCCCTTCGATGCCGCAGAAGCGCAGCACTCCGACAACTCCCTCGAATCCAACGTTGCCAACTCCATCCGTCTGACCGCTTCGATGCCCACCATCGTCGCGGCCTGGGAGCGCATCCGCAACGGCATGTGGCCCATCCACCCGCGAGACGACTTGAGCCACAGCGCCAACTTCCTCTACATGCTCACGGGCGAGGTCCCGAGCAAGATTGCCGCCAGAATGATAGACATCGCCCTGATACTCCACGCCGACCACAGCCTCAATGCCAGCACCTTTGCCGCCCGTATCACTGCCAGCACGCTTTCCAACCTGCACAGCGCGGTCGTTTCGGCCATCGGGACGCTCAAGGGGTCACTGCATGGCGGAGCGAACGAACAGGTGATGCGCATGCTGCTTGAAATTGGCGACGTTGACCGGGTGGAACAGTATATGCGTGGCGCTCTGGCCGCCAGAAAGAAAATCCCCGGCTTCGGACACCGCGTCTACAAAGTGGATGACCCCCGCGCGGCGTGGCTGCACAAGCTCTCGCAGCAAGTCGCCGAAGACTGCGGCAACCTGCGCTGGTATACCATCAGTGAGCGCGTCCGCGAACACATGCAGTCCCAGATGAGCTTGCCCGTCAATGTGGACTTCTACTCCGCCTCCCTCTACTACACCGTTGGCGTGCCCGTCGAAATCTTCACGCCGCTCTTTGCCATCAGCCGGGTCGCGGGTTGGACGGCCCACGTTTATGAACAACTGAGCGACAACCGCCTTATCCGTCCCTCCGCCGAATACATCGGCCCCATCGATGTTCAGTACACTCCCCTGAACGAACGGCAATAACGCTTCCCCAACCCTGCCACAACCAAACCTCCCGCAGGCTTTTCCCTTTGACCCTGCGGGGGGTATCCCCATCTCATGCGCTCTCTTATTCTTTGACCACTGCGGTTCCTGCCTGCATATAGCCCGTATCAACGGGCAGGCCAGGCTGCCGCGCGGCCTCCTTCGAAAGCTGGTCACAACGTTCGTTCTCCGGGTTCCCCGCGTGCCCCCGCACCCAGACCAGTGTCACATCGTGCTGGTCCCACAGCTTCAGCAGCTCCTGCCACAGGTCGGCGTTGGGGATGGGGGTCCCCTTGCGCTGCCAGCCATTCTTGCGCCACGACCCAATCCACCCCTGGTTGACCGCATCCACCAGGTAGCGCGAGTCGGTGTAGAGCGTGACACGGCACCGTTTCTTGAGCCGTTGCAGCCCGGTCAGCGCGGCCCGCAGTTCCATGCGGTTGTTCGTCGTCCGCCGAAACCCACCCGAAAGCTCCTTGCGCCGCTGCCCGTGCAAGAGAACCACCCCGTATCCCCCGGGGCCGGGGTTCCCCAGGCAGCAGCCATCCGTATAGATGGTCACGTCTGGCAACGCCCTGTTCCCATCATCCATCGTCAGAATGCCCCCCTCCAGATAAACCATCTGGCTCATAGCTCAAGAACAACCCCTCGTCCCCGGACTGGCGGGACACCCGCTCCACCTCGCCCTCGGGAAACCGCTCCTGCACAACCTCCAGTTCCTCCTTGCGCTCCGGGAGGAAGATGAACACCGGGCGACGGTCGTCGGGCATCTCTGGCAGTTCGTCGGGTGACGTAATCGGTTCGAGGATATCCTCACCGGTCGTGGTCGGTGCCAGAAACGTGATTGTGGGGAACTTGAAGTACATGCGGGGTGCCCCGAAGAAATAGACATGCACCCGGTCGGGTTGTGCGGCGAGATAGCGCCCCATCTCGGTGGCAACCTCCGTGTTCAACCAGCCAAAGTTATTGCGCGGCGTATACCCGTGAAAATAGAAAGAGATATTCCAGAGCGCCAGCAACCCCACCGCCACCGCCCCCATATCGTAGACGTTCAGGCGGGGCAGCGTCAGCGCCCACCGCAAAATCCGCACCAGTTCGACCAGCGCCAGCGCCACCGTCAGGCAGAGCACCGGGGCCGTCGTGACGTAGCGCGGGCTTTCTGGCGGGTCTCGCAGGAGCATCCCCCCGAACACCGCCGCCCCCACGAGCCAGGCCAGCAGCAGGAAGGGTTCTTTTCGCTTCCAGCGGACGAGCAGCAGCGCGACCCCGAACACAAACAGCACCGAGGAGGCCGGGTCGAGCAGGGGGATATCCAGGCTATACTGCGCACTCTTGCTGGACGGAACCACCGTAAACGCCCCGAACGAGTTCCACGCCTGGTCAAACGCAATCTGAAAGAGGCTTCGGCCCTCCTCCTGCTGCTTTTCGAGCCAGCCACTCTGGAAGACCCCGACCACGGCAAGCCGCGCCCCGTAGCTGTCCGGGTGCTTCAGATAGTGGTGCAGCAGCGGGCCAAAGGCCAGCACGCACCCCACCACCAGCACCGCCAGGGGCCAGCGCAGGCGCAGCAGGTGAGCGCGGTTGAGCACCGCCTGATGGAGCAGCACCACCGCCACCAGCACGAACAGCAGCCGCGACCCCATATAGAAATGCTGCGCCAGACCAAGCGCCACCCCCGCCAGCGCAAAGCTGAACATACGCCGCGTCCGGAACCCGTGGAACAGCGCCGCAAAGACCACCAGCGCCAGGAAGGGGTCAACGATATTGTTGAGCGCGTTGCGGCTATAGTGCAGGTGAAAATGGAAGACCGCCAGCAGCCCGGTCGCAATAAACGCTACCGGACGCCCATAGAGCGGTCGGGCAAAGCCATAGAGCATGGGAATCGTGGCCGCCCCGATGAGCACCGAGATCGTCCGCAGCCCGGCCACGTCATTGCCAAAGAGCTTCAGGGACAATGCCTGGAGAAAAAACCACAGGTGGGGGTGCGAAAGCCAGCCCGTGGCAAAGGGGTCCGTCACTTCGCCAGAAAGAATCTTCCGCGCAATCCACCCCATCGCCGCCTCGTCCCCCGTCAGGTTGTTCGGTATCGTCCCGAGCGCCACCCCGCGCAAGAGCAACCCCACCACCGTCAGGACCCCCACCACCAGCACTTCCCACATTGCCACTGGCACCGCGTAGGGCGTTTCCTCCCCACCCGTCGCCCCTCCTCCCGGCGGTGCGGGGTTCCGGTTCGGCAGGAGGCGCACCCCCCGATGAAAGAACCGTTTTTGCACCACGAGTGAAGCATCGCGCTCTGTCGCCTGCTCCTGCCGGGCCTGCGGCTCTGCGGGGGGGGCCGCGAGCGCCGGGTGAGCAGCAGGAAGCTCCCGCGGGGATGGTTCCCGCACCAGCCACCAGCCGGTCAGAAACCCCCCTATCCCCCCGCCCCAGGCCAGAAGCACCGCCCAGGGGAGCATCTCCGGCCTGGTATGCAGCCAGAACGCCGCGGCCCCGCTCCCGATGCCCGCCGCAACCAGCATCACCCCGACGGGCGAACACAGCAGGACCAGGCGGATACGACCGATTATGCCGGGCTTCTTCGTCTCTCCCTCTGCGTAGCGCACCCAGACCACCAACCCGAGAAACAGGAGCACGGCCAGACCAAGCAGCGCCCCCCCCCCCACCAGGCGGGGTGGCTTTGCCAGCAACCAGCGCTGGCCTGCCCAGGCCAACCCGAGCATCCCCCCGAACAGGAGCACCACCACGGGGTGGCGTAACCATTTGATCTCCATGCGTGTACCTTCGCTCCCGCACCTCCCACGGTTCCATCCGCTCCACAGTATAGCACACCCGGCGTGTTCCAGGCGAAATATGCCACCTGACGTATGATCAGTTCGTCCAGGTGGCTGATGGCACCGGGCGGGGCTTCGGTCTATACTAGGTTCAGGAGAACTTCAGGAGACAGCAATGCACCCTACCACCGCTGCCAACCTGTCTCCTCTCCCATCCGACCGTCTGGCAGGTCGTGAGGACCTGTCAGATGGTTCGTCCGAGCCTTTCAGGACCAACAAAGCCTTTCCCTGGATAGTCGGGAGTTTCTGGTTCTCGTTCTGGTTCTTGTTCTGGTTCTCGTTCTGGTTCTTGTTCTGGTTCTCGCACTTGTTTTCGTTCTTGTTTGCTCTGGGGCCTGTCCAAAAATCCCCAAAGCCGTGTATAATAAAGGGACACGCTGTAGAAACATCCAGAAAAAGAAACCGAACCAGACCAGCAAACGTCCCGGAACCCTGGTTGTTCATTAATGGTGCCTTGAACCGGCAAAGGGTCGGTCTTGCCCCCGAACAACAGGTGTCCGGTTCTTTATCCTGCTGCTGCCCTCAACGACCTACCGACACCAGAGACAGAGAGATAGCACATGGAAACAAGGAAACCAGGAAAGGCGAGCAGCAAAACATCTGGGGCGGACCTGAGACCGAACCATCGGGTTGTGCCCCGGATGAGTTGGATCGTACCTGTGGAGGAGGGACCAGAAGCGTTATGGCTGATGCAACGAGTACTATCGAAGTGCAAGAATTGGTCGCAGAAGGATGGGCCGCCCTGCAATCCGGCGACACCTACCAGGCCCGCAAACACTTTCGCCAGGCGACCGAACAGGATGCCACCTATAGGGATGCCTGGGTGGGGTTGGCCGAGGCGGTATTGCCCTACAAAGAGCAACGGGAATACCTCCTGCGGGCGCGAGAACTGAACCCGGACGATGGGGAGATACGCACCCGGCTGGCCGAAGTGGAACAGCGCCTCGCCGCAGGCGATGTGCTGGCCCCGCGCAAGCCCGCCCGACCAGACCCCACCCCATCCGAAGCGGAAGCCCCGACAACCCCGCCAGACACCGAAGTCCCGGAGGTCGAACAGGTATTCTGCTACCGCCACCCGGACCGTGAAACCGGTCTGCGGTGTACCCAGTGTGGCCGGCCGGTCTGCACCGAATGTGCCAGACCGGCGTTTGTGGGGCAGCTGTGCCCCGAGTGTACTCGTGAGCGCCGACAACCCAACTACCAGGTTTCCCCTGGTATTCTGGGCGTCGCAGCGGTCGTATCGCTGGCCATGTCAACCACCATCAGCCTTCTGGTTCAATGGTTTTTTGGGGGAGCCGGCTTCTTTTTTATCATTGCCCTGCTGATTGCTCCCATGGTCGCCCGCCTGATGGTGCGCGTGCTGGACTATGCCACCCACGCCAAACGCGGCCGAGCCATGCAGCTGACCGTTGGAGTCAGTATGGTGGCGGGGGCGGTGCTGGCCATCGGGTTGCTTCTTATCATCACGTCGGTGCCGCTCTCGTTCATGCTGGCAAACCCCTTCTCCCTTCTCCCACTCATCCTGTTTACTGTGATGACCGTGATTACCGCGTTGGCCCAATTGCGCTGAATCATGTTTCGGCACGAGAACAAGAGAACTCCATGGATATGGATGCTGGAGACATGAAGCGCCAGGTCATGCATTGCGCCAACGCTGCAAAGGAAGTGTGATTATGATACGGGCAGTACGAGGAACACAAAACCCCCTTGACCGAGTCGAACAGACGTTGCGGGAGAGCATTTTCGGACAGGAACGAGCGATTGAAAGCCTGATTCGCACGCTCAACCGCGCCCAGTTCGGCTTTTCGTCGGGCAATGCGCGGAGGCCACGGGCCTGCCTCCTCTTTCTAGGACCAACCGGCGTGGGCAAGACCGAGACCGCCCGCCGTCTGGCGCAGCTCTTGCGTCCCGATGGCGAAGCCTTCTTGAAGATTGACTGTTCCATCTTCAGTCAGGGACACGAGGTGTCCGCCCTGGTCGGGGCCCCCCCTTCTTACGTGGGGCGTGACCAGAAGCCGCTGCTCAACCCGGACATCATCGAGCAGGACAACAGCGTGCTGCTCTTTGACGAAATCGAAAAGGGGCAGTCGGAGCTGTGGAATCTCCTGCTCCAGATTATGGAAGATGGTGAGATTCTCCTGCTCAACGGCGGGCGGCGCGTCTCCTTTCACAAAAGCATTCTCATCCTCACCACCAACGTGGGAGCCAAGGAGATGGTGGACTTTCTGGACCAACGGATCATCGGGTTTCGCACCTCCCACACCGACGTCGAGTCGACCGGCCAGCAAATCTACCAGATTGGCTTTGACGCGCTCCAGCGGGTCTTCTCGCCCGAGTGGATCAACCGCCTGGATGAGATTATCGCCTTTCGCCCGCTCTCCAGCGACATCCTGCGTCAGGTGCTCGACCGTATGATCAGCGAGAGCAACGAACAATACCTGAGCCACGGCATCCACGTCGAATTGACCTCGAAAGCCAGGGAATACTTTCTCGAAAAAGGCTTCGATTCGCGCTTCGGGGCGCGTCCTCTGCGGCAGTGCTTGCTCAAATACCTCGATGCTCCCCTGGCCGATATGCTGGCGTCGGGCGGTATCCCCTCCGGGAGCCGCATTTCGGTGGTCGCGACCGGCGTGGACCGCTACGGCGAAGCGCTGGAGTTCTACTACGAATCGGCTCCGGAACTGCTCAAACAGGCCGCAGAGCTTCGGGCAGCCGAGGTGGGGGGCCACCAGTCCCCGGGCAAAGACCCGCAGATGCCCAGTGTGAGCCTGAGCAGCGAGCGGTCCGGAACGCTCGAAAGTACCGCAACCAGCGGGTCTATCGGGGTGCGAGGACCCTATATGACCCCTCACCGCCATTCCTGATACTACTTTCGGTACTTTTTCCTGTTTTTATTAGAATTATTGACAATACCAGGACTTCCTGCTATACTCCGGTCAGAACACGAAGGAGTGTAGCATGGAAGTTCCTGGTTTTTCTGCAACCAGTCCTGCGCTTCTGGTGCTCCAGCACCTCGGACGGAAGGGCACCACCACCATCAAAGAACTGGAACAGGTGCTCGGGGTCAGTACCACCGCCGTGCGCGAACATGTCTCCCACCTGCAATCGCAAGGTCTCATAGCCACGAGCATGGTTCGGTATGGCCCGGGTCGTCCCCGACACGTCTATACCCTGACGGACAAAGCGCGGCGGCTCTTCCCCAAGAAGTATGACCGGCTGATCCACCTGCTCCTGCAAGAAATCTCTGACGAAGAAGGCCCGGAGAAGGTGGACTACCTGATGCAGCGGGTTAGCGCCCGTCTTGCGTGTGAATATGCCACGCACATCGGGGGCAACGATGCTCAGATGCGCTTGAAAGAACTCCGCACCATGCTTGAAGACCAGGGCGTCCCATCGGAGGTACCGGCGTCGGGTACGAGCCTTTCTATCTTCTCCTGTCCCTACCTCGATATTGCCCAGGAGCACGCCGAAGTCTGTACGATGGAACGCCAGATGTTTGAACAGGTGCTCGGAAAGAAAATGACCCAACAATACTCGATTCGGGAGGGCCACCCCCATTGCTGTTTTACCATTGACCTGGAATTGACCTGGAGAGGAGATGATACGTATGACAAGTGAACTGGTCGTGAAAGATGTCTGGGTATCGGTTGGCAATGAACCAATTCTCAATGGTGTCAACCTCGTGGTGCGCCCCGGCACCGTCCACGCCATTATGGGACCCAACGGGAGCGGGAAATCCACCCTGGCCAACACCATTGCCGGCCACCCCGGCTACACCGTCACAAGCGGCGAAATCTGGTACCGCGGGCAGAATATCCTCGAACTGGAGCCAGACGAACGCAGCAAACTGGGCATCTTCCTGGCCTTCCAGTACCCCGTGGCCGTGCCCGGGGTGACGGTAGCCAACTTCCTGCGGGCCGCGCTCAACGCCCACCGCGCCGTCGAGGGCACCGACCCGAAGGATACCGCCGTCCCCATCCCCGAATTTCGCAAGATGCTGCGCGAAGGGATGCAACACCTGGAGATGGACCAGGCATTTGCGCGGCGCTACCTGAACGAAAGCTTCAGCGGCGGCGAAAAGAAGCGGCTGGAAATCCTCCAGATGTCCATACTCAAGCCGGGGTTGGCCGTGCTGGACGAGACCGATTCGGGGCTGGACATTGACGCCCTGAAAATTGTGGCCAACGGCGTCAATACCCTGCTAGCGCAGAGCCGGCACGCGCCCGATGGGGGCATGAGCGCTCTGGTCATCACCCACTACCAGCGGCTCTTGACCTACATCAAGCCCGATGTTGTTTCCATCATGATGAACGGGCAGGTCGTCCGCGAAGGTGGGCCAGAACTGGCGCTCGAACTGGAGGAAAAGGGCTACGATTGGATACGCGGGGAAGTGGTGGCACATGGATAAGGATAAAGATACCAGAGATACGATGGCCAGAACAGGTCAGGCGGGTACCTATGAACATTCTGAACACCCCTTTCCGACCCTCCAGGCATTGACGAGTGCGCACATTGAAGCAGCGGCCCGCGCCGCCGGCGAACCGGCGTGGCTGGTGGAGCGGCGCAAAGATGCCTGGAACTTCTTCAGCCACGCGCTTCCCCCGGAATGGCGGCGCACCAACCTGAAGCAGTTGGAACCGGAAACCATCGTGCCCTACGCGGCTCCGCAGGGCACCGGCATCCTCTGGGACGAAGCCCTGGCCGAACGGGGTATCGTCTTCTCGTCGCTGGCCGCTGCCGTGCGCAGCCACGAAGCGCTGGTGCGGGACCGACTGGGCACCGCCATTGACCCGCTGCGCCACAAGTTCAGTGCGCTGCGGGCGGCACTCTGGCAGGACGGCATCTTTCTCTATGTTCCCGAGAACGTGACCCTCGACATCCCGCTGCGGGTGTGCTACATCCTGGCCGACGACAGCCGCGCCATCTTCCCCTACTCCCTGGTCATCCTGGGACGGGGGGCGAGCGTCACCTTTCTCGAAGAGTTCACTTCGCACGACGCACCAGCACCCGCCCTGGCCGCGCCAACAACGGAAATCTTCCTGGGCGAAGGAAGCTCCCTCCGGTTTGCCAGCGTCCAGCAGTGGGGGGCCAACGTCTACCATATCGGTGGGCAGAGTCAGGTGTTTGACCGCGACACTAGCAGCACGTGGGTCTCCATAAGCATGGGCGGGCAGGTGCAGCACACCGAAGCAGAAGCGCACCTGCGCGGCGATGGAAGCACCGTCACCTGGCACGGGGCCACCTTCGCCCGCAAGCAGCAGCACTTGCTCACGGCCCCCACCCTCCGCCACACCGGGGCGCACACCGAAAGCCACCTGGATTTCCGAACGGTCGTCCACGACGGCGGGTACAGCGTCTTCGATGGCATGATTACCATTGAGCACGCGTCGCGGGGGACCGTCACGCGGCTGGAAGAGCACTCCATCCACCTTTCTCCCGGTGCCCGCAGCGACTCCATTCCCGGCCTGAAAATTGATACCAACGATGTGGCCCAGGCCGGTCACGCCAGCACCAGCGGGCAGGTTGACGACGAGCAGCTTTTCTACCTGCAATCCCGTGGCATCAGCCGGGCAGACGCCATGCGGATGATTGTCATGGGCTTTTTCGGGCCGGTCTTCGACGCGCTCCCCCTGGAGGAAATGCGCGAATCTCTGACAGCAGGAGTTGAGGCAAACCTATGAAAAACGCAGTCCAAACCTTTCCCATTTTCGATGTCCTGGCGCTGCGGCGCGACTTTCCCATCCTGCACCAGCAGGTCAATGGGAGTTTGCTGGCCTTCCTCGACACTGCCGCCTCATCGCAGCGGCCCATCCAGGTTATCGAGTGTCTGAGAGACTACTATTCCCGCTGCCACGCCAACGTTCATCGCGGGGTCTACAAGCTGAGCGAAGAAGCGACCCTGGCCTACGAGCGTTCGCGGGGCAAAGTCGCCCACCTGATTGGCGCGGCCAGCCCACGCGAAGTTATCTTCACGCGCAATGCCACCGAAGCAGTGAACCTGGTGGCCTATGCCTGGGGGAGCGCCAATGTGCGCGAGGGCGACCGTATCCTCCTCACCATGATGGAACACCACGCGAACATCGTTCCCTGGCAAATGCTGGCGCAGCGGGTCGGAGCGCACCTGGACTACGTGCGATTCGACGGGGAGGGGCGGCTCATCCTGGAAGACCTGGACCACCTGCTCACCGACCGCACCAGGATGGTCGCGGTTGTCCACCAGTCCAACGCCCTGGGCACGGTCAACCCGGTGCAGGAGATTGCGCGGCGAGCGCACGAGGTCGGGGCGCTGGTGCTCGTGGATGGAGCGCAGAGCGTGCCCCACATGCCCGTCAACGTCCAGGATATCGGGTGCGATTTCCTGGCCGCCAGCGGGCACAAGATGTGCGGCCCGACGGGTATCGGGTTTCTCTGGGGGCGGCGGCATATCCTGGACGCCATGCCGCCTTTCCTGGGGGGCGGCTCCATGATCAAGGTGGTGGAGCCAGAGACCAGCACCTACGCCGACGTGCCGGTGCGCTTCGAGGCCGGCACCCCCGCCATCGCCGAGGCGATAGCCCTGGGCACAGCCATTGACTACCTGAACGAGGTGGGGTTGGAGAAAATCCACCACTACGAGCACGAACTGACGATCTATGCCCTGGGTCGTCTGAGCGAGGTCGCAGGGCTGACCATCCACGGCCCGCACACCGTGGAGGAGCGGGGGGGCACGTTTGTCTTCACGATGGAGGGCATCCACCCGCACGACATCGCCTCTATCCTGGATGGGGAGGGCATCGCGGTGCGAGCCGGGCACCACTGCACCCAGTTGCTCCACCGCGTGCTTAGCGTGCCGGCCACGACCCGCGCCAGTTTCTATCTCTACAATATCCCGGAAGAGGTTGACCGGCTGGTGGCCGGATTGGAGAAGGTGAAAAAGCTGTTGGGGTAACACACACTATGGATGATTTCTACCGCGAATATATTCTCGAACACTACAAGTATCCGCGCAACCGCGGCACCCTGGAACACCCGACCATTTCGCACGAGGAGACCAACTTTCTCTGTGGCGACGTCGTACGCCTCGATATGCTGGTGGAGGACGAGGTGATACGGGATATTCGCTTTTCGGGGCAGGGGTGCGCCATCAGTATGGCCTCGGCCTCGATGCTGACCGAGGAAATCAAGGGCCGCTCGGTCGAAGAAGCCAGGGCGTTCAGCAAGGAAGACCTGCTCGAATTGATTGGCATCCCCCTGGACAAGAACCCGATGCGGCTCAAGTGTGCGCTGCTTTCGCTCAAGGCGCTCAAGGCCGGGTTGTATGGCGTGGGGACGTTGCAGGACGAGGACCTGTGAGCGAGCTATGAGCTATCCATGCACATGGGCCGCAGGTGGTCAGGCAGCAAGCAGCAAAAGATTGGACAATTGCCTCATCATGACATGAGGGGAGTATATGATTATGGCACCTTCAGAAAAAGTAAAGCTCGAATTTGACTACTCGAAGTATGGTTTCCGTCAGGAAGAGCGGTATATCTATAAATCGCCCCAGGGCCTCAACGAACAGGTGGTGCGCGATATCTCAGGGATGAAGGCCGAG
>DAOTUF010000526.1:0-2293 GCA_034437495.1 Chloroflexaceae bacterium
CGATGCCGAGCCGGGGTCGGACATTGACGTGCTCGCGGTGCTGCGAGGGGACGACCCGCCCGGCGAGGCAGACCGCGCCTTTGCCCGCGACCTGAGCTACGACATGCTGCTCCGCTATGACCGGCTGGCCTCGGTGCTGCATACGTCGCGGGAAGCCTACCTGCACGAACAAAGCCCGCTGATGATCAACATCCGTCGGGAGGGGGTGGTGCTGAGCAATGGCGAGGGTGGCGAGTTTCACCCCCTGCTGGATGGAGCGATGCAGCAGCCACGGGAAGGGGGGAATGGGATGACGCCAGAACAGGCGGCGCTGCTGAAGAAAGCGGCAAAGAGTTTGCGCGGTGCTCGACTGATGGCAAGTGACAGCCTCTATGATTTTGCGGCGTCGCGGGACTACTACACCATGTTCTATGTGGCGCAAGCGTTTCTCCTGAGCAAAGGGTTATCCTTTTCCAAACACTCCGCGGTCATTGCCGCGTTCGGCCAGCATTTCGCCCACCCGCGCATCGTGCCAGTGGAGTTTCACCGTCACCTGAAAGACGCACAGGAAGCCCGTCTGGTGGGAGACTATGCGACAGAAGCAACCCTGACCGCGGCAGAAGTCGCCACGCTGATGTCCCACGCCGCAGCGTTTCTGGAGGTGGCGGAGCGCCTGATCGGGCCAGTGCCGCGGGAGGGCGAGAGATGAAGATGACACCTGACGGTGCTCCGTAAAGATTTAGAGATGGGCTACCCCGACGAGAGCGAGCAACCCCCGGTCCTGAACCTCCCCTACCTGCTCGGCATGCTTGACCGGATGCAGTCAGCCGGGTCGCTGGAAGAGGTGCGGCAGCTGGCAACCCGGCTCCGCGAGCACCTGACGTCCCCAGGAAGTCCCCCCCTCATCCCCCCCGACGACGACGACGTATCACATAGTGAGATGGGCGAAGAGAGGGCAGAGGAGATGGGAGGGGAGATGACGGAGATGCCCCCCTCCTGCCTGCTCCTGCTCAATGACCTGGCGCAGATTGCCGAAGCACGGACCCTCGAACGGTCCCGCTACTACATCGAGCGACTGAGACGCAGTGTCACCGAGGTCAGGACCACCCCCCTCAATGACATCAACCTGAACCAGTGGAAGGCGTATGACCATGTCTGGACCGACAGCCTGTGGGTCATTGACCGCCGGGACCGTTCCGGGGTTCACGCTGCGGACTACTGGGGCAACTTTGTTCCCCAGATTCCCCACCAGATGATGCTGCGCTATACGAAGCGGGGCGAGTGGGTGTTGGACCCGTTTGCTGGCTCTGGAACGACGCTCATCGAGGGGCAGCGGCTCGGGCGGCACACCCTCGGGGTCGAGCTTCAGGCAGAGATTGCGGAGCAGGCGCGGCGGCGAGTGGCCGCAGAACCCAACCCCCACGAGGTGATGCGGGAGATAGTAAAAGGAGACAGCACAGAGATGGACTTTCAGGCGCTCGTGCAGCAGTATGGGCAAAAGAGCGTCCAGCTTGTGATGATGCACCCCCCCTACTTCGATATCATCAAGTTCAGCACGGACACCCGCGACCTTGCCAACGCACCGTCGCTGGACGACTTCCTGGCGAAGATGGGGATGGTCGTTGAGCGGATGGCCCCCGTGCTCGACCGCGGACGCTACCTGGCCCTGGTCATTGGGGACAAGTACGTGGAGAGCGAGTGGGTACCGCTTGGCTTCCTGACCATGCAGGAGGTGCAGCGGCGCGGGTTTGCGCTCAAGAGCATCGTCGTCAAGAACTTCGACACGACGACGGGCAAGCGCACGCAGAAGGAGTTATGGCGCTACCGTGCCCTGGTCGGGGGGTTCTACCTGTTCAAGCACGAATACGTCTTTGTCTTCAGGAAGCGCTGAAAGGTAAGGTATGACACGAACCCCCCACCCCCGCCGCATCCTCATCTGCGCTGCCCAGGTGCCCTTTGCCCGCGGTGGCGCGGAATACCTGGTCGAAGGGCTGCGCGATGCACTGCTGGCGCACGGCCACCAGGTGGACGTGGTGAGCCTGCCCTTTTCGTGGCACCCGGCGCCGCGCATTCTCGAAAGCGCCCTCGCCTGGCGGTTGGTCAACGTAGCGGATGTTTGCGGGGTGCCAGTGGACCAGATCATCTGCACCAAGTTCCCCTCCTACCTGGCGCGGCACCCGCGCAAAGTGGTCTGGCTGGTGCATCAGCTTCGTCAGGCGTATGACTGGTATGGCACCCCCCTGAGCGACCTGGGGAATATGCCGCAGGACCGCGCCGTACGGGAAGCCATTTTTCAGATGGACCGGCGGGGGTT
>DAOTUF010000527.1:0-2766 GCA_034437495.1 Chloroflexaceae bacterium
GCAAGGTCGCGCCACTGGAGCAGGAGCGCATGGACACGTCTCAACCGTTCGTCCAGCCGGGCGCATTCCTCGCGCACCCGGTGCCGTTCATCTACCAGCGGCGAGCGCGCGTCAAGCTGCTGTTCCAGCGTGAGCAGGCGAACCTGAAGCTCCGGACGGCGGGCAACCTGACCGTTCAGACGTTCGACCTCGCGCTCCAACCTCTCCAGCTTGCTTTGCAGCGCCCGCTGTTCGTCTTTGATGGCATCCTGGTGCTGGCGCTGCTCCTCCCGGAGCGCCTCATAGCGCGGGCGCATCTGCTCCAGGCGGGCCACCTCCTCCTGCGCCTGCGTAAGCGCCACCACCCCCGCGGCAATCTCGTCCTGACGGTGCAGCAGGGTCCTGGCCTGGCCAATGGCAGCCTGCAAATCGGCAATCTCCTGTTCCTGCTGCTGGTGGTCGCTGCGCAGCTTCTCCAACTGTCCGCGCACCTCCTTGAGGCGCGACTGTCGGGCCTCCAGGTCGCGTACCCGCTCATCCGCCTGTGCGCGGTTTTCCTCTGCCGTTTCCAGTTCACGCTCCTGCGCTTCGACCTTTGCGCTGGCTTCCTCCACCAGTTGCTCGTAGAAGTTCAGCTTGCTGGCCTCCTCCTGCAAGAGTGCTATGATACCATCATTTCTGTGAAGCTGGTCCCGCAAGTCTTTTGCCTGCTGCTTCGCCTGCTCCTCAAGGCGGGCATAGGCGCTCAGGTCGAGAATATCCGCCAGCACTTGCTTGCGCTCGCCGGGGGTTTTGCGGGTAAACTCATCGGCGCGGCCCTGGATGAGGAACGAGGCGTTGATGAAGGTCTCGTAGCTCATGCGGAGCAGGTCCTCAATCAGCCGTTCCGTTTCTCGGATCGTACCGCCCCCGATGGCCCGCCAGCCCTGGCCATCCTGGTCCTGCACCTGCAAATCCAGGGTGCTCTTACCGGTGGCGCGTTTGCTGCTGCCGGCCCGCTGCCGCCGCCGAATGACGCGGTAGTGCTGCTGGTTCAGTTGGAACACCAGGTCCACCAGCATTTCACTCTCTCCCTGCGTGACAAGTTCATCATCGCCCATGCGGGCCTTGCCCCACAACGCCCACGTCACGGCGTCGAGCAGCGCCGACTTGCCCGCGCCGTTGTCACCCGTCAGGCAGGCCACGTGGAGACCATCAAACTGGATGGTCGGCAGTTCGCCCCGGTAGCACATGAAGTTGCGCAAGGTCAACTGGTAGGGAACCATCGTCTTTGTTTTGAACCTCTCGCTCGTTGCGCGGAGGGGCACACGGTGCTGCACCCCTCCATCGCGCATTGCTTGCCCCTTGTATTGTATCCTGACATGGTAGTGCTTTTTGGCCAGTTCTGCAACGTAGGAGACAAAGGCAGTGTATCATGGGGAGTATGGCATCGCTTGCAACCCTGTGCGACAATCTAGCCGCGCTCCCGTCCGTCGCGTCTCTAGCCGAAGCGCTGGCCTCCTCGCTGCGGGAACCACGTGGTGGTCCCCCCCGACTGCGGGTGGCTCCGCTCATCACCGCGGCGCGGGTGCCGGTGGTGGTGGCGCTGGCGGCGCGGCTATCTGCATTGTGGCCCGGAGCCATGCCTGTGCTGCTCTACGTCGTGGCCACGACAGACCAGGCCCTCAGCGCTGCCGAGGACCTGGCAACGTGGCGTGCCCCGGAGCGGGTGCGGCTCTACCCCGCCCACGAGGTGCTGCCCTACGAAGACGCTCCCCCTGCCCGCAACACGGTCGGGCAGCGGTTGGGCGTGCTCCAGTTCCTCGCCAGCCGGGGGGGGGAGGAACCGCAAGACCCCGCTGACGGTTCTTCTCCCCCCATCCCCATCATCGTTGCGCCACTCTCCGCCCTGCTCCAGCCTACCCTTGCGCCCGGCGACCTTGCCCACTCCATGACCTTGCTCCGGCTCAACGACCACGTTTCTCAGGACACGCTGCTCCGGCGCTGGCTTGACCAGGGCTACCGCGTGGTGCCCATGGTCGAAGAACCCGGCGATATGGCGCGGCGTGGGGGCATTGTAGACATCTGGCCGGCCACCGATGAACAACCGGTGCGCATCGAGTGGTTTGGCGACGAGATAGACAGTCTGCGGCGCTTCGACCCCCGCTCGCAGCGGAGCGACCGACGGTTGGATGTGCTGCGGGTTGGTCCCGCCTGCGAGATACCCTTCTGGCAGCGCGGTCAAGCTCTGGAGCGCTTGAGGTCCCTGGATATCTCGATGCTGCGGGGAGAGGTTCGGGAGGAGTGGCAGCAAAACCTGGCCGGGCTTGAGACAGGCAGCGTGCCCTGCGGGTGGGGGACTGCGGCTCCCTTCTTCACGGAGGTCAACCCCTCCGCCTCGCTGCTTGCCCACCTCCCCTGCGGCAGCGTGGTGGTGCTGAGCGAGGCGGCAGCGCTGGCGCACGATGCGGAGCGTCTCCACACCAGCGCCGAAGAGCAGCGCGAGTCCCTCATCCAGGCCCGAGAGCTTCCCCCCGACTTCCCGCGGTCCTTCCTCCGGTGGGACGATTTGTTTTCCGGGGAAATCCCCCTGGCGCTGGTTGATATGAGCAGTAACGCCCCTGATGGGGAGGAGGAGCACAACAGGGACCAGGTGCCTGACGTGCCCGTTCCGTCTTTATATATTATGTCAAGTAAACCTCTCCCTCCCCCCGGGAATGCCCCCACCTTCGGCGGACCAGAGTCTTCAGAGAGCGAACAAACTCCTGACCACGCCCCGACCTGTTATGACGAGAGACCCCGTTCTCT
>DAOTUF010000528.1:0-5809 GCA_034437495.1 Chloroflexaceae bacterium
ATGGCGGACCATGCCGGTGGGGCGCTGGCCTCCGGTTCTGCTGGTATGGGATGTGGCGCTTCCTCACTCATGATTGCGTATGATAGCGCTTCCGAGACAGTTGTCAAGTTGCCCCCCCTGAACGGTTACATGACCAGCGACCTGGTAAACCAGCTTCAGAACCTCCAGAATGTACGGGAATTGCTTGGGGAAGAAACCTATCACCAGGGTCTCAACAAGCTCCGTGACCGCTATGGCGTAGAGACCGTCAACGCTCTGCTCCAACACCCTCCACTCGCCTCACCAGGCGACCACATCAATGCACCCCATTCCCAGGGGTTCGTTGACCGCCCCGCAGGTTCCGTTGACCAGACCTTCGGTAATGCTACCGTCCATCGGGATAGCTACGGCCAGACCATCGGGGTGAACCTGGGACTTGCCATCTTCGGGCGCGATCCGCGTGAGGAGGAGCGCACCCATCTGGTGGCCTACCTGGAGCGACTGGCCGCAAAGTTCTCTACCCTGCCGATGCGTGGCCTGGCGGAGAAACTCGATCAACGCGGCGAGGGCGTGTCCCTACCTGCGGTCTATACGATGCTGGCAACTATGGGGTTGGTTGAGATGGCAAGAGGAAACGGTGAACAAGTGAGCCATTATTTTGAGCGCAAGGATGCAAACGACCTGAACCCTGCTTATGACCCTGAGTATGCCCTGCCCTGTAACGCCATCATTCGTACCCGATATACCCAATTTGACCCTGACTATAGGGTGGAATTGGGATACATTCGCGATCTCGTTCCTTTTCTCGTAGATGACCCGCCGGATGCGCCTGACGCTGAAGACGCACCTGACTCCAGAAAAGCCACATTGATACTAAACCGTGCGCTCCTCGCCACCGAAGCCGTCCACCAGCACCGCCGCTGCGTCCTGCTCGGCGCACCAGGCAGTGGCAAGTCTACCTTTTTGCGCTACCTGGCGTGGGCGCTGGCGCAACGTGGCCTGGACCACCTGACCGAGACCACCAGGCTCCACGAATGGGAAGAGGCGCAGCGCATCCTGCCCCTCTTCCTCCCGCTGCGCACGCTTGCGGGGCGGTTACGCAATAGGCAGGAGCGCGAACGGGATACGACCGTCTCGGCGGCGCTCCAGGAGGCGATGGCGCAGTATGATTACGACCCGACAGACGCCATTGGTCTGCTACGCGAGTCGCTGCGACGCGGTGTGGCGCTGCTGCTCCTGGACGGCCTCGATGAGGTGCCGATGGAAGCGACGGCGGGGACGGCGGATCGCCTGACTACGCTGCAAGCCGTGCGCTCGTTCACGCGCCTCTACCCTGATACGCAGGCAGTCGTCACCTGCCGCACCCGTGCGTTCTCCGACGACCTGCGCGAGTGCCTGGGATGGTCGGTCGAGACCCTGGCTCCCTTCACGATGGGGCAGGTGCGCCACTTTGTGCCCGCCTGGTATGGCGAATTGGCAGAAAAAACCGAACTCACCCACGACCAGGCGGCGAGGATGGCGAAGCGGTTGGTAGCGACCGTGGCAAACAACGAAAGACTGCGCACGATGGCCGCGACCCCGCTGCTGCTGACGATGATGTCCCTGGTGCTCTACAACAAGGGGGAACTGCCCCGCGACCGCCCGACGCTCTACGAGCATATCCTTGATCTGCTGCTTGGGCAGTGGGATCGGGTGAAATATGAGGAACACCGCCTTTCCAGTCTGGGAGATGCCATCGGGCGACCTGCTTGGACGAGCAACTACCTCCGTCCCCTGCTGGATGGACTCTCGTATGAGGCCCACACTACCGCAGCTTCAGAAGACGGGCGGGGAAGGTTGACACGGGAGCAGCTTTTCACGTCGTTGTACGATTTCTTTGTGGGAGCGGGGATGTCTGCACGTGAGGCGGGACAGGCGACCCCCGGCTTCCTCGAATACATTGACCATCGGAGTGGGTTGCTTGCGCCCGATGAGAATAATACCTACATTTTCGCCCACCTGACACTACAAGAGTATTGCGCGGGGCGGCATATGGTCACGCATCGTGACCCGGTCCGTCTGGTGATGCAGCATCGGGACGATGATCGTTGGCGTGAACCAATCTTTCTGGGTCTGGGGGTCGCCCAAGAGACCAACCCATTTTTGATAGAAAGCATATTGCGGAAACTGATAGACCGTGATGAGGAAAACACCCAGAAACCAGCAGATCGCTGGCAACGGGATCTTATCCTCGCTGCTGAGATAGGGAATGACCGTGACTGGGATTACCTTCGTCAACAACGAGTAGATGTCGCGCCAATCCAGCACGACCTGCGCTCTGGCCTGGCGGCCCTGCTCAACGACCCGGCCCAACCCCTCCCCACCGCCGAACGGGTGCGGGCAGGGTTCTTGCTTGGCGACCTGGGCGACCCGCGCTTCCCCGTCACTGCTGCGGAGTGGCAGGAGGCGACCAGGGGGCGGCGGGATGAGGACCAGGAGCCAGAAGACCTCCTGCACCGCTACTGGTGCTACGTCCCTGCGGGCACTTACGTGGTGGGCAGCCGCGACGACGCCCCTGATGCTGATGACGAGGAGAAGCCGCAGCACACGGTCACGATTGACTATCCCTTCTGGGTGGCCCGCTCCCCCATCACCAACGCGCAGTGGCAGGCGTGGGTGAGCGAGGGTGGAAAGCCGTCAAGACGTGCTTATGATAGTGACCTAAACCACCCGAACCAGCCGGTGGTCGGCGTGACCTGGGACTGGTTCAACGAGTTTTGTACCTGGCTGACGAAGCAGATGGGCGGGGTGCTGCCAACGGGCTACGTGATGCAGTTGCCGACCGAGGCGGAGTGGGAAGCCGCGGCCCGCGGTGGCGATGGATGGCGCTATCCGTGGGGGAACGAGTGGCAGGACGACCACGCAACGGCGGAGGAGAACCGCAAGGACCTGGGCACCGGGTACAGTACTCCCGTGGGGTGTTATGCCGCGGGAGGTGCTCCCTGCGGGGCGCTGGATATGGCAGGGAACGTGTGGGAGTGGATCGCGGATGTGTGGCGGTCGCATCCTGGGGCAGCAAAACCGTTTGAGGGGCAGGACCGTCGCGTGTTGAAGGGCGGGAGTTATTATAATAACAAAACACGTGTTCGATGTACGGCGCGGTACAGTTTCCGCCACGGCATCGACGACCTCTTCGGTGGGCGGGTGGTCGTCTCCCCTCGTGTGCGAACGGGCGGTAGCGATGAGTGAGGAGAAACGTGCCAGGGTAGACAGGCTTCTCCCTTGCTAGGCCACAATTTCCACCGTTTCAGCAAACGACATCGGTTGCGGAATCGCTTCACCGCTCCTCCGAAGCGATTCGAGGTGAAGATGAACCGCCTCGCGGATCAAGCGACGGACCTCTTCGATGGTCTCACCAGCGGCAACGCACCCTGGCAAATCAGGGAGGTAAGCACTGTAGCTCCCTGGTTCCCCTTCATAGATAACGGTATACTGCATCGGGCTACCTCACGTATCTAACTGCGCCTGACGAAGGATACTCTTGAGCGTTCCCGTTTTCAGGTCGGCATTGAGCTTCCCCGCCACTGTCACCGTCCCTGGTTTGGTTGGATGTTTGAACTGCCGATGACTGCCAGTGGTGCGCTCAACGAACCATCCATCTCGTTCAAGGAGTTTGATAACCTCACGAACTTTCATATTTCACTTCCCCGTATTATAGCACGGCAGAAGTTGACGCCCCTCGGTGCAACCTCCCCTATAATAGCCCCTGCCCCGTGCTGGCCCTGCCAGGCACACAGCACGGGGCCGAACAGCCGAACGGCCCACGCTGCTAAGCGGCTTTTAGGAGCGTGGGCTGGCTGTTCCCCGCTGGTTCCTCCCGCTGAAACAGATCATCCAGGGGACACCCAAAATACCTCGCCAGCGCATCCAGCGCATCCAGGCTAATGGCGTGAAGTTTCCCGGTGCTCAATCCTTTCAACGTATGCATCGGCACCCCGGCTTCCTCGCTTACAATGCGTAGCGAGATACGCCGTTCCTCACGGATAGCCTTCTCCGCCATCAAAATCTTGAGCCGACTTTTCATACCCTGCCTTCCTGAGTTGTCCTATGCCTTAATAGTAGCACAATACCCCATTTTATCCAAAAAGAAGACCTATTGTGTTGATAAGCGACACAATAGGTCTTATAATACACCCAACAGGTAGGAAAGCGGCGTGAGTGCTGTGAACGCTCACACTGCCAGTAGACAAAAGAAAGAAGGATGCTCCTATGTCTAACCGAGAATTGTACTACACCCTGAACCTCACCACCATTGACCTGGACACCCTGGTCAATGTCGTGGATACCGCCCGCCAGCACGCCAGGAACCACCCTGGTTGGCTCAACGCAATTGACCGAGCCTCGACGTATTTGCTCACCAGCCAGGACACCATCCGCATCGCCCAGGACGGCACCGCCCTCATTCCAAGCGCCACCAGAAGCGCTACCTATTCAGCCAACGGCGTGTGCCAGTGCCAGGCGTTTACTCACCACCTCCCCTGCTGGCATCGTGCGGCAGCCCGTCTCATCACCCGCTACCGTGAAGCCCTGGAAGCACGAGCCGACCAGTTGATGCACCTCGTGGACGCCGCCGAGCAGCGGGACGATTGGGCATCCTGGGAGCGGCTCAACCAGCAGTGGGAGGCCGCTGAGATGAAACTGGCCGAGGTGCTGCGATGACACTCGTAAAGATGGGAACCTACCAGGGGACGGATATCTTCTACGATCTAGAGACGGAGATGGTCAGTCTGACCGCGATGTGGAAAGCAGCAGGGGAAGGGAACCGTCACAGAAACCCAGGTGAGTGGGCGCGGTACGAGGGCAAAGAAGTTATCGCTTCCATAAGCCAAAATCAAAATACGGGTACAACCCGCATTTTGGAAACCCGCCGTGGCAAAGGCGGCGGCACCTGGGCGCACCGCCGTATCGCCCTGGCCTACGGCGCGTACCTCAACCCCGACCTGCACGCCCTCATCCTGAAGTGGGCAGAAGAACGAATGGAGGAGGAGGCGAACCCCGACCTGGCCTACCAGCGTGGGCGGGAGCGAGCCATCGAGGGCTACAAACGGCGCGGTTGGAGCGAGGAGCGCATCAATCAACGGCTGCAAGGCATTGACACGCGCAAGGCGTTCACCGACAAACTCCAGCAGCACGGCGTCGAAAAGCAGGGCTATCGGGAATGTACCGATGCCATCTACGACGGGGTACTGGGCGGCACTGCGAAGGAACTGCGCCAGCAGCGGTCCCTGCCCAAAAAGGCCAACGTCCGCGAGAGCCTGGGTGTGGATGAACTGTCAGCAGTCAATTTCGCGGAGATGGTCGCAGGGAAGCGATTGGAGCGCAAGCAGGCGCAGGGGAACAGCCAGTGCAAAGCGGTTTGCGAACAGACGGGAAGTGACGTGGGAGAGGCCCTTAAAAAGCTACTGGAAGGAGAATGAGCGCAATGACGGCATTACCACCACAGATCCACCAGAACACGATGGTCACAGACATTACCGTGAGACAGGACGGCAGCGGCGAACTATACTTTTTCTTCAGTCGCGGGGAGCAGCAGAAACTCCTCCTCAATCGGAGCCAGGTCTTCGAGTTGTACCAGTTCTTCAAGCTGCCAGGCGTGGCCCGATGATTGAAGAGGCATTCCTGGCTGAACAGCAGGAGATTTTCGCGGCGTTCCAGGCCGACCAGCGGCGGTTTGAGGAGCGGGCGGTCGGAGTGGGGTGAGGAGGAGCCAGCGTTTGACTACCATACAAAAGTTTGTTCGCCATTATGAATATCACCCAGTTCATACACATCCAACACAATAAATCCGATA
>DAOTUF010000529.1:0-6760 GCA_034437495.1 Chloroflexaceae bacterium
GCGGAGGGGCCGGGGCGTGTTGGGGAGCGGGGGACATCTCCTCCCCCCCGAACTGCTTGAGCAGCGCACTCAACCCCCCTTCAAACCCCTGACCAACGGCTCCAAAGCGCCACACCTCCTTGAAATAGATTTCCGCAATGATGATTGCCTTTTCCTGGGCAAAGTCGGCCCCCGCAAAACGAAACACCGCCACTGGCTGCCCATTGGCAAGCACCTGAAGGTGCCCCTGCGTGACCCGGGCCATCGTTCCCGCCTGGTCAGGGTCGAGCGTTGCCACGAAGACCAGACGGCGAATGGAGGAGGGCAGACGCGAGAGGTCTACCGCGAACCGCTCGGTATCGCCTCCCTGCGGCCCGAGCATGCGCACGGCTCCTTCGGGGGACTGTTTCTGGTTGTAAAACACAAAGTAGCGGTCATCCGAAAGCTGGTTATTCGCATCCACCCCGAAACAACTGATATCCACGTCCTGGGGTGTCTGAAACCCCACCTGAACCCCGACCTCGATGGCAGTTTGCGGCGTCAGGTCAGCAAGTTTTGCTTTCTGCCCTCTGATAAACTCTTTCATGCGTCTTCCTCCCCATACAACCGACCCATACAACCGAAGGCTGCCCCGCGGTTCCTCTATTTTGACCCGTTGCGCATGCTCAAGTAGAGATCGTTGGCTTGCTGTGGCGTTGCCTGCTCGTGGATGAGCGCCTGGAGCGCCCGTGCCGCGGCGACCGGGTGGTCATCCTGCCAGACATTGCGGCCCAGGTTGACCCCGATAGCCCCGCGCTGCAACCCATCGTAGACAAATTCCAGCACCTCAAGCTGCGTTTCGCACTTCGGGCCGCCCGCGATGACGACCGGCACGGGGCAGCTTTCGGTGACTTTCTCGAACTCTTCACACCAGTAGGTCTTGACCACATTCGCCCCCAGTTCGGCAGCGATGCGGCAGCACAACGACAGATACCGTGCATCCCGCTTTTCCAGTTCCTTCCCCACCGCCGTCACCGCCATCACCGGAATGCCATATTCCTGGCACTCGTTGACGAGGGTCGAGAGGCTCAACAACGTCTGGCGCTCGTAGTCGCTGCCGATGAAGACCGACAACCCCACCGCCGAGGCGTTGAGGCGGATGACCTCGCGCACCGAGGTGGTAAGCCCCTCATTGGCCAGGTCGTGCCCGACGATGCTGGTGCCCCCCGACACGCGCAGGATGATGGGCTTGCTGGCAGCCGCATTGATAGTCGCTCGCAGCACCCCCCGGGTCATAAAGAGCGCATCGACGTAGGGCATCAGCGGAGCGACCATCTCGCCCGGCTGCTCCAGTTTGTTCGTCGGTCCCAGGAAATAGCCGTGGTCCATCGCCAGAAAGAAACATCGCCCATCTTCCCTGATCAGGTGGGACAGGCGGTTGTGCATACCCCAATCCATCTCTACTCCCTCACTGCTTTTGCTTCCTGATTTCCACTATTCCAACTTAAGACATCAAATCAAATGGATGTCCGTGCTTGCTTCTCATTATAGTGCCAGACGAAGCGGTGTCAATCCTCCGAGACTTCCGACGCCTCCGATACCGATACCTCCGACGCCTCCGAGACCACCGACCCTACCGACCCCACCCGCCGAACCTGGTAAGGCTCAATCCGGAGGATACTGGTCATCACGCAGTCGTCGTTCTTCCCACCAACGATGGGCACGCCTGCCTGATACACTTCCTCCATATGTTCAATATCAAGCCCCGCCACCACCACAATCTGAAGCGTTCCGCTGTAGGCTCGCCGCTGCTGCGCAAACCGCTGGAGGTTCTCCAGGCTCTCGCCTGCCTTCATCGTCCGCACCATGTGCCCGCGGCGGGTCAGGTGGTCGTAAGCCACAATGAACGCCTGTGTTTCGTTTTCGGCCTGGACGACGAGGGCATGACCTTCTGGTTCGTAGGACGACCGGTCGTGGGTGACGACGAGCCGCGGTTCTTCATATAAGACCAGGAATTCTTTCATGATCCTGCTTGCCCCCTCTCTGAAATACCCAGGACAATGACGATGACGGTAACGATGACGGTGACGATGATGACTCTATTGTACCCCAGGAATGGCATCTGAGGAACAGGCCGGGTGTGGGAAGTGGGGGGGAAACAGGTGGCCAGAGGGTATGGAATGAGGAAAACGAGGAAAAATCGCTGCTTGCCATAAACAGCAAATTCGAGTATCCTGGACCATAGGTATCATAGAGAGAAAGGGACCAGGCCATGAGTGTCGAAACCTGTCAGGCTCCCGCAGCCATTGAGAACCAGCAAGTGGACCACCAGGACGCGGGCCGCCAGGTCCTCGCACCGCTCCCGCGCGACGAGTGGCCGAACGTTGACCATCTCGTAACGGAGGATGACACGCCGGTGGACAATATCTTTTCTGAGAAGCAGCAGCGTCTTCTTACCGAGACGCTGTATACCTCGTGGGAAGGGCCGGGCGAGGAACGCCCGTTTCTGGCGCTCGCCAATGTCGGACTGTTCTACGCGGTCGATGTGCCGCCGCTGGTGCCCGATATGCTGCTCAGCCTGGATGTCCAGGCTCCGCAGGATATCTGGGAGAAATCAAACCGCTCCTACTTCGTCTGGAAATATGGCAAGCCGCCGGACGTAGTTGTGGAGGTTGTCTCAAACACAAAAGGGGATGAAGCAGGCGACAAATTCGAAGAATACGCCCGCATCGGGGTGCGCTACTACGTCATCTTCGACCCCTCCCTCCAGCTCAAGGATACAGTGCTGCGCCTCTACGAACTGCGGGGGCTGAAGTATGTGGGGGTCCCCGAAGGCTTGCTGCCTGGTATCGGGCTGCGGCTGCATCTGTGGACCGGGATGTATGCCGACATGCACACGGCCTGGCTGCGCTGGTGCGACCCGCAGGGGAACCTGCTTGCCACCGGTGCCGAGCAGCGCCAGCGGGCAGAACGTCTGGCGAGACGGTTGCGCGAGCTTGGCGTGAACCCCGACCTTGATGAATAGCTCAATATCGATGCTCCAGAAAGCCAGAGAGTAACGATAAAACGATAACGATAAGGAGGCCCGACGATGCACACCGCCGCCTTCCCCGTCACCGAACAGGAGCGGGAAATCATCTACCCCGAAAGCGATGGACAACCCATGGCCGACAATACCCGCCAGTTCCGCTGGATTGCCACCATCAAGGGCAATCTGGATGCTATCTACCACGACCGCCCGGACGTCTTTGTGGCGGGGGACTTGCTCTGGTACCCGGTGGAGGGCAAGCCCCGCATCCGCCGCGCTCCCGACGCCATGGTCGTCTTCGGGCGACCCAAAGGCGACCGCGGTTCCTACAAGCAGTGGGAAGAAGACCACATCGCCCCGCAGGTGGTCTTTGAGGTACAATCCCCGGGGAACACGGCAGAAGAACTGAGAGACAAGTTCCAGTTCTACGACACCTACCAGGTTGAGGAATACTATCTCTACGACCCCGACGGTCATGCGTTGAGCGGTTGGCTGCGGCAGGGGCCTCGGTTGCAGACCATCCCCACGATGCACCACTGGAACAGTCCGCGCCTGGGCATCCGCTTTGTTCTGACGCCCGACGAACTGCTCCTCTACCGCCCGGATGGACAGCGGTTCCTGAGCTTCGAGGAACTGGACTGGGAGTATCAGCAGGAGCGGGTGGCCCGAGAACGGGCCGAGCAACGGGCACAGCAAGCTGAACAACAGGTCGCGCAGGAACGAGTTGCCCGGACCCAGGCGGAACAACAGCTTGAAAAGCTGGTGGCCCAGCTTCGGAGCCGCGGGATTGACCTGGATGCGTCAGAACCAGAGCCATAAGCCATAGACAGCGAAAGGGAGCCAACTGGCCGTCTGGAACGAGCCGCACAACCAGAGCCGAAGCCAGACGCAGAACCGCAAGCGCAGAAAGAAAGGAGGCCCGACGATGTGTTCTCCCACCCACCCTGGCATTGCCGCAGAGCAACAAGACCTGACCCCGGAACGGTTGGAGGCGCTGGACACCATTCAGCGCCGGGTGGTCTGGATAGCCACCCGTATGGTTCACCACGCCAATTATGAACGCCCGAACCCTGACGGAGCCAAAGTCGGGGGACACCAGGCATCATCCACCTCCGTCGCCTCTATCCTGACCGCCCTCTATTTCCACTACCTCACCCCTGGCGACCGCGTTTCTATCAAGCCGCAGTCCTCTCCCGCCTTCCATGCCGTCCAATATCTGCTCGGGCAACTTCCCCGCGACTACCTGACCCGGCTGCGCTCCTATGGTGGGTTGCAACCCTACCCGAGCCGCACCAAAGACCCCGACCCGGTCGACTTCTCGACCGGGTCAGTGGGTCTGGGAGCCGTCGCCCCGGCATTCGCGGCGCTTGCCCACCGCTACGCCCGCGCCCACTTCGGTCACGTCACCTCAAACCGCTTTGTTGCCGTGTGTGGTGACGCCGAACTGGACGAAGGGAACGTCTGGGAAGCAGTGCTGGATGAGGCGCTCACCGGGCTGGAAAACCTGCTGTGGATTGTGGACCTGAACCGCCAGAGCCTCGACCGCGTGGTGCCGGGCATCCGAGCGGCGCGGCTCAAACGGCTCTTCTGTGAAAACAACTGGCAGGTGCTCGAAGCCAAATATGGCCGCACCCTTCAGGTGCTCTTTGCCCAGCCGGGGGGGGACACTTTGCGGCAACGCATTGATGAGATGAGCAACGAAGAATACCAGGCGCTCATTCGGCTACCGGGTGGGCAATTGCGCTCGCGCCTGACCCACCCCGACGGGCGCGAAAACCCCGACCTGTCCCGTCTCCTGGCTCCTCTGCCCGACGACGACGTGCCGCGGGTGCTCTCCAACCTTGGTGGGCACGATATGCCCGAACTGCTCTCGGTACTGCACCAGGTTGACGACCAGCGCCCGACTATCATCTTTGCCTATACCATCAAGGGGTGGGGGCTGCCCCTGGCCGGGCACCCGCTCAACCACGCCACGCTGCTCACCCCAGAGCAGATGGAGTCGCTGTGGGAGGAGTATGGCATCCCGCGGGACGACGAGTGGCCCCGCTTCGACCCCGTCTCGCTCCCCGGACGGTTGTGCGCTGAGGCGGCTGCGCGGCTCTTTCCCAACGACCGTCCGCCGCCGGTCGTGCTCGATGCATCCGTCGTGCCAGACGATTTGTCCGCACCAGCGCAGGGGGCCACCAGCACGCAGGATACGTTTGGCCGTCTGCTCGTGCGCCTGGCCGATGTGCCGGGGTTGGGGGAGCGGATTGTCACCACCTCGCCCGATGTGTCCGTATCGACCAACCTGGCCGGGTGGGTGAACAAGACGGGGGTCTTCTCGCCCCAGGAAGAACCGGACTACGAAGCGTCCGAAGCCTACCGCCTGCTCAAGTGGCAGCGCCACCCGAAAGGCCAGCATATCGAACTGGGCATCTCCGAGATGAACCTGTTCATGCTCCTTGGCGTTCTGGGGATGTCCGACGACCTGTGCGGGCAGCATCTCCTACCGATTGGCACGGTCTACGACCCGTTTGTCTGCCGCGGCCTGGATGCCCTGATCTACGCGCTCTACTCCGGCGCCCGGTTTATCTTTGCTGGCACTCCGTCGGGGGTCTCGCTGGCTCCCGAAGGCGGGTCGCACCAGTCCATTGTCACCCCCTCGCTTGGTATCGAGCTGCCGCGCCTGCGAGCCTACGAACCCTGCTTTGCTCTGGAGATGGAATGGATAGTGCTCGAAGCGCTGCGCCAGTGCTGCGACCGCACCCACGGTCGGTCAACCTACCTGCGCCTGTCAACCAGAGCTATCGACCAGGACCTCCTGGCACAAACCTTGCAACGATTGGGACCAGCCAGACTCCGGCGGCAAGTCCTGGCAGGGGGCTATCGCCTGGTAGACTGGCGCGACCACGCCGAAGCCGAAGAAGATGGCCTGCTCAACCGCACCGCTGGCTATGCCGCACCGGTCGTGCAGATTGCCACGACGGGGGTGATGGTACCGGAAGCGGTCGAAGCTGCCGCATTGCTGCGGCGCGAGGGGGTTGCTGCCAATGTGCTCAATCTGGTCAGCCCGCAACACCTGTTTGAGACGTGGCAGGCCGCCCGCAAAGCCCAGGTGCGCGACCCCTACGGTCCCGCGTCGGGTGGGCCATTCGACTGGCTCATCTTGCCAGAAGAGCGCCGCGCCCCCATCGTGACCGTTCACGATGGCGCAAGCCACGCCCTCTCCTGGTTGGGGAGTATCTCCGGGACCCTGGTGGTGGCCCTGGGAGTGGACGATTTTGGGCAGACGGGGACCCGCGCCGATTTGTATCGCCATTTTGGTATTGATGCCGACGACATTGCTGAAGCAGCGTTCTCGGCATTGGATATGGTTGGATGAATACTGTGAGTTCTATAACAATCCTGTTGCAAAACACGTGATGTGCATTTACAATGGGCAACGGTTTTGTGGCTGATCCGTATTCGCGTGTTCGGGTGCCTATGGGTAAAGAAAGATGGTGGCTTACTAGTTGAGGAGCGGATGGAGGCACCACCCTACCACCGTTTTCAACTCCGTTCGGCTGCCTGACCCGGACACCAGACAGGAGGTACGTACTTTTATGGAAATCCCATCGTATGTGAAAAATGAAGAACTGCGGACCTGGGTTGCAGAAATGGCAGAATTGTGCAAACCAGACAGCATCCACTGGTGTGACGGCTCGGATGAAGAGTACAACCGCATGTGCGAGTTGATGGTCAAGTCCGGGACTGCCGTCAAGCTGAACGAAGCGAAACGACCAAATAGCTATC
>DAOTUF010000530.1:0-5320 GCA_034437495.1 Chloroflexaceae bacterium
GCAAGGTATGCCATCGTATGGTGATGACAGCAGCAATACGAGATGAATGGAATCGGCATCAGTCTCCTTTTGCCACCCGTTGGCGTGTCTCTATGCAAAGTAAAAAGAAGATACTGTTCCCTGAAGTAGGTTCACATGAAACATTACGTTATCTTATCGAAAGTTCTGAGCGTTTGCAGAATGAAGGTGAACGAAGCCAACTTCGAAAAGATTGTCATCTTGTCGAGGCCGCGCTTGCTACAGAGTTCCGTATCGTTTCTTTGGATGTCCATGCCCGCAGACTGTTTTCAATGCTTCACCATGAGTTTGAAGATTTAGGACACATTGTCTGGACTAACCCCGGTAGAGGAGAAGAGCAACCAATCATATGGCTTCGTCAGGGGGCCAGAAATGACCCGTTTCGATGTCTTGGTTATCGGGAAGACTAGTGCTCTGCAACCATGAATGTTCTCTCCTTATGAACCTGCGGGTTGGGTTGGGACAGGATGAAGTTTCGAATACGATAAGGCAATGAGTGTGAGGGGAAAAGCCGCCTCACCCGGCTCTCCAGAGGGTATCTACGCATGAAAGATTTTGTCCACCTGCACGTTCATTCCGAATACAGCCTGCTTGACGGCTATGCCACCACCAGCGCCATCGCCAAACGCGCTGCCGAGCTTGAGATGGGCAGTGTCGCCCTCACCGACCACGGCGTCATGTACGGGGTGCTGGAATTCTACGAGGCAGCGAAGAAGGCGGGCATCAAGCCCATCATTGGCGTCGAACCCTACGTTGCAGTCGGCCCCCACACCAGCAAAAACACGCGCATCCACAGCGGAAAGACCCGCAGTTCCTACCATCTCCTGACGCTGGCAAAGAACTACGAAGGGTATCAAAACCTGGTCAAGCTGACGACCCGCGCCCACCTGGACGGCTTCTACTACCGCCCCCGCATTGACCGTGAGCTGCTGGAACAGCACCGCGAGGGCTTGATCGTCACCTCGGCGTGCATTGCCGGAGAAATCAATCAATACCTGCTGGATGGGCAGAAGCGCGAAGCCTACGATACCGCAGCCTGGTACCGCGACGTGTTTGGTCCCGACCACTACTACCTCGAACTGCAACTCCACCCCGGCGTGCCGCAGCTGGAAAAACTGAACGATGAACTCGTGCGGATAGGGAAGGAACTGGGTATTCCCCTGGTGGCGACCAACGATGCGCACTATGCCCGGGCTGCCGACGCCGAGGCGCACCGCCTGATACGGGCGCTTGGCTTCAACACCACCGTCCGAAACCTGACCAGCGACGAG
This sequence comes from Chloroflexaceae bacterium, assembly GCA_034437495.1. Lineage (GTDB taxonomy): Bacteria > Chloroflexota > Chloroflexia > Chloroflexales > Chloroflexaceae > JAAUSY01. The sequence continues at coordinate 1,290 of DAOTUF010000530.1, forward strand.
CCGGAGCTTGATAGCAGCTACTACCTCAAGAGCGGCGACGAGATGTGGGAGTTGTTCAAGCGCTATGGCCCGGAGCCGCTTGAAAATGCCCTGGCGATTGCCAATCGGTGCAACCTGAACCTGGACTTCGGGCGGGTGGAGCTTCCCGAATTTGCCATCCCGGAAGGGCACGATGCCTCGTCGTACCTGCGCCACGTCTGCCTGGAGGGGCTGCGCCAGCGCTTCCGCGGTTCCCCACCCGCTCACTACTTCGAGCGGCTTGACTATGAACTGGATGTGATTAATCAGACCGGCTTTCCTGACTATATGCTCATTGTCTGGGACTACATCAGCTTTGCGCGGAAGGGGGGTATCCCCTGCCTGCCGCGTGGGTCGGCGGGAGCTTCGCTGGTGCTCTACTGCCTGGGGATTACCGATGTGGACCCGGTGGAAAACAAGCTCCTCTTCGAACGCTTTCTCAGCCCCGAGCGGCTCGAAATGCCCGACATTGACGTGGACTTTGCCGACAGCCGCCGCAGTGAGGTGATTGAGTATATTGCGGAGAAGTATGGACGGGCCAACACTGCCCAGATTGTGACCTATGGAACGCTTGGAGCCAAGGCCGCCCTGCGCGATATGGGTCGGGTGCTGGAGATCCCGTTGAGCGAGGTCGACCGGGTGGCCAAGCTCATCCCCTCCGTGCCAGTGGGCGTCACTATCGCCCAGGCGTTGGAGCGAGTGCCCGAACTCAAACAGATCTACGAGACCGATGAGCGGATGCGGGAGGTGCTCGACAAGGCGCAGTATATCGAAGGGCGCATGCGCAACGTCGGCACCCATGCGTGTGGCGTGGTGGTCAGCCGCTCCCCCCTCGACTACACCGTCCCCCTCCAGCGCACCGTCCGGGACGAGAACGCGCTGATGGCTTCGTATGAGGGGCCGACCCTGGCGAAGGTGGGTCTGCTCAAGATGGATATCCTGGGGTTGACCAACCTCTCGATTGTTGCCGAAACCCTGAGCTATATTGAGCAGGCCACCGGCAAACGGATGGAACTGGCGGATATTCCGCTTGAGGAAGCGTCCGATGCGGACGGGAACAGCAACGGGGTAGCCCGCACCTTCGCAAGCCTGAGCAACGGGGAGACGACCAACGTGTTCCAGCTGGAGTCGGTGGGTATGACCCGCTACCTGAAGGAACTCAAACCCACCCGCGTCCAGGACCTCTACGCAATGGTCGCGCTCTACCGCCCCGGCCCCCTGGAACAAATCCCCCACTATATCCAGAACAAGAACAACCCCGACCAGATTCGCTACCTCCACCCCATCCTGAAGCCTATCCTGGAAGACACCTATGGCGTTATCGTCTACCAGGAACAGATTATGCAGCTGCTCCAGGCTATCGCGGGCTATTCGCTTGGGCGAGCCTACATTGTGCTCAAAGCTATCGGGAAGAAGAAACGCGACCTGATGGCGCAGGAGGAGCCGCGGTTTAAGGAAGGGTGTCTGAAGAGCGGGCTGACGCCGGAGCAGGCCAACGAACTCTGGGACCTCATCCAACCCTTCGCCGGCTATTCGTTCAACCGTCCCCACTCGACCCTGTACGGTCTGCTCAGCTACCAGACGGCCTACCTGAAGGTCAACTACCCGACCGAGTATATGGCAGCGGTGCTCTCCGCAGCATCGGGAAATGTCGAAGAGGTGGCCAAGAGTGTGGCGGAGTGTTCGCGTCTGGGGGTGGCCGTCCTCCCGGTGCATGTCAACCGCAGTGAGCAGGGCTTTACCATTGAAGACATCACCACGGAGACGGGGGAGATACCCGCGGGGTTCAGCCATCCCCGCGGTGTCCGGTTTGGCCTGTCTGCTGTGAAGAATGTGGGGATTGGCCCGGTGCAGACGATTATTGCCACACGAAACGAAGGAGGGCCATTTCGCAGCCTGGAAGATATCTGCACCCGCGTGGACCGCAACGTCCTGAACAAGCGGGTGCTGGAGAGCCTGATCAAGGCCGGGGCGCTGACCGGCCTCAACGGGAACCGCCGCCAGCTTTTGGAGATACTCGACCAGGCCATCACCGCGGGTATCGAATCGCAGAAAGCCCGCGAGATAGGGCAGGAAAACCTCTTTGACCTGTTTGGGGAGAGCACGGCGTCGTCTCAGGCCGAGGTCCAGCCCATCTCCATTCCCCTGCCCGCTATCACCGAGACCCCGGAGATGAAGAAGGAAGAACTTGCCTGGGAAAAAGAGTTGTTGGGGATGTATGTCTCTGCGCATCCCGTCGCGCAGGCGTTGCAAGGTGTGGACACCACCGGGATGATGTGTCTGAGTGAGATAAACGAAGCAACCATCGGCAAGACGGGGACCTTTGTCGGGTTGGTGAGCGGGGTGCGAGATATCGTCACCAAAAAGGGCAGCACCATGCGGGTCGCCATGCTGGAAGACCTTGAGGGCAGTATCGAGATGATTGTGTTTCCCCGAACCCTGGAGCGCTACGGAGACCTGATTCAGGAGGAAGCGGTGGTGCAGGTCACAGCAAAGATTGAGCACCGCCGCGACAGCCCCCAACTGGTCGTGGAGCGGTGTGCGCCGGTCGAGCCGTCCCGCCCCGCGCCCCCTACCGATGACGCTGCTGAGATTGACGCGGTGGAGACGGATGCGGATGCGTACGGGATGGAGATGGGGATGGGGGGGGAGGACGCACCGGGGCCTGGCAATGGCAGTCCGAGCAACGGTATTCCGACGGGTGACGGTCACTCAAACGGTTCGACCAACGGAACCAATGGGCAGCACCCGGCCCGCGCTGACCATCACCATCACCATCACGCTCACCATCCACAGGAGACGAACGGGTCCGCCTCTTCGCCATCGCCCTCCCCGAAGCCTCCCGCAGCGGAGCCGTTTTCCTACATCCGCGCCCGTCAGAAGGTGAGCCTGCCCAGGGGTGGCAACGGGGAAGGGAACGGAGGCGGAAACGGAAATGGGGGTGAGCAGAAGATGGTCCGGGAAGCTCCAGCGGGGAGGAACGGTCACAGCTCCCACCCGGCGGAAGCGCAGCTTCACATTTATTTTGCTCGGAGCGAGAACGAAGCTGCCGACGTACGCCGGATGATAGAGGTCCACGAGGTCCTTTTTGCGCGGCGCGGCGAACACCAGATACGGTTGTATGTTCCCAATGGGGTGGGACGGGTGGTCCTGCGGGCAGGGTATTCGGTGTGTGTGTCTCCCGACCTGGTCTCATCGTTGGAAGACATCATCGGGGAGGGCCGGGTGGAAGTGCGGTAGCACCTCCCCCCTTCTGCCCCCCCGACCTGCGTCCCCTCGTTCCCTGGTTCACCGCATAAACATCCACCAGGCTCCTGCTCCCACCACGGCAAGCAGCAGCACCAGCACCAGCACCAGTACAATCACGCCTCCGCCTTCAGATTTCCTGGTGCCTGGAGACGGTGGTTCTTGCTTCTGGGCCTCCCCTCGCGCTTGCTCGCGGGCCGCGACCGACGGAGGGGGAGCCTGCCCCGCTGAAGGGGTCGGACGGGGTGGGGGCACCGCCGCTGCCGGTCCCCGCTCGACCGGGGCTTTCCCCCGCCCTGGTATGACTTCAGGCATTGGCGCAAACTGAAGCGGAGCCTTCACGTGTCCCATCCGCTGCTTCACCGCCAACCCAAACGCCTCCGCATCGGAGAAGCGCCGGTTCCGGTCCTTCTCCAGCGCCTTCAGCACCACCTGCTCCACCTCCTCGGGCAGGTCCGGGCGCAGGGAGCGCGGCAACCGCAGCGGCTCGTTCATCTGCATCTGCATAACCTTCGACGGCACCCCACCCCCAAAAGGCACCGTCCCCGTCAGCATCTCATACAGCACCGCCCCCAACGAATACACATCCGCTCGCGTATCTACCCCCCGCTCACCGCGGCACACCTCCGGCGACAGGTAGTCTGCCAGCCCTGGCACGCGGTCCGGGAAGAGCTGCTGCACTGCATCGTGCGCCACCCGCGACACGCCGTAGTTCGTCAGAACCACATCTTTTGGGCCGAGGTTTGACACAAACTGGAGCATATCCA
>DAOTUF010000531.1:0-15042 GCA_034437495.1 Chloroflexaceae bacterium
CCGCGAGGAGGGCTTGCAGCAGGGGCGGCAGGAGGGGTTGCAGGAGGGATTGGAGCAGGGATTGCAACAGGGATTGGAGCAGGGATTGGAGCAACAGGCGCTTGCTACGGCAAAGCGGATGCTGGCAACCCTGGACGACGCCACCATCAGCGAGTTCACCGGGTTGGATGTTGAACGGGTGCGGAGCTTGCGGAGCGCTGAGGGGGACGCTTCAACGCAGGAACGTAGAAATGAGGAGCGAGAGCCATGACCGTCCTTGAACCGGGGGTATCGGTGGTCGTGCCGGTCTACAACAGTCAGGATTCGCTGGACTTGCTCATTGAGCGTTTGTCGCCGGTGCTGGCATCGCTCACCGATACCTACGAGGTTATCATGGTCAACGATGGCAGCCGCGACCAGAGTTGGGCGCAGATTGGGCACCTGGCGGCTACCCACTCGTTTGTGCGTGGTATCAACCTGATGCGCAACTATGGGCAGCATAATGCGCTGCTCTGCGGCATTCGGCAGGCTCGCTATGACACCATCGCGACGATAGACGATGATTTGCAGCACCCGCCGGAAGAGATTCCTTCCCTGCGGAATCGGTTGGGGGAAGGGTACGACGTGGTCTATGGCACACCCCGGCAGGAGCAGCACGGCTTCTGGCGCGATATGGCCTCGCAGGTGACCAAGCTCGCCTTGCAGAGCGCCATGGGCGCGGAGACGGCCCGCAAGGTCAGTGCGTTCCGGGTTTTTCGCACCCACCTGCGCGACGCCTTCGCCACCTACCGCAGTCCGTTTGTCTCCATTGATATCCTGCTCACCTGGGGGACGACCCGCTTTGCGTCGCTGCCGGTCCGCCACGATCCGCGGCCCATCGGGGTTTCAAACTACACCTTCCGAAAGCTCGTCACCCACGCGCTGAATATGATGACGGGCTTCACCACCTTGCCGCTCCAGATGGCCAGCATTCTCGGCTTTGGCTTTACGCTCTTTGGCATCGGCGTGTTCATCTATGTGATCGGTCGCTTTCTTATTCAGGGTGGCAGCGTGCCTGGATTTCCCTTCCTGGCTTCCGTCATTGCGATCTTCTCCGGGGTGCAATTATTTATGTTGGGCATTATTGGCGAGTATCTGGCGCGCATGCATTTTCGCTTGATGGATCAGCCTGCGTATGTTGTGCGCGAACGGCGGGGTGATACGAATAGCCTATGACGCACGATGAGTTGAGTAAGAAATGAAGGAGCCTATGAGCTATGAATGCCTTCCAGGTTCGTCTTTCGTCCATTGATGAAGAGCGCTTTGGTATCCGAACTGCCCGGGCAATGGTGACAGCACCGGAGGAGGTTGGGCGCGTGCTGGAGTTTTGTCAAACCCATCAGGTGGTCTTCCTGATTGCCCGCTGCCCGGTTGCGGAACTCCACACGGTGCAAGCGATGGAACAACAGGGCTTTCTCCTGATGGACACGCTGCTCTACTACGTGCGTCACCTGACGAAGTCACCAATCCCCGAAGACCGCGCCCAATCCCTGGTACGCCCCATTCGCCCTGGCGAGGAAGCGCAGGTACGTGAGATAGCTGCTCAATCGTTCCAGGGATACTACGGACACTACCATGCTGACCCGCGCCTGGACAGGACAAAGTGCGATGAAGCCTATATCTCCTGGGCCGTTCGTTCGGCCACCTCACGCGAAGTTGCCGACGAGGTGCTCGTGGCCGAGATTGATGATCGGTTGGCGGGGTTTGCCACGCTGCGGCGGAACCATGACCAGGAGGGTGAGGGGGTTTTGTATGGCGTTGCTCCCTGGGCACAGGGGCGTGGCATCTACCGGTCCTTCATGATCCAGAGCATGGAATGGGGCAGGGCACAGGGATTTCAACGCATGCTCTATTCGACACAGGTTACAAACGTTGCAGTGCAAAAAGTCTGGGTGCGGGTTGGTGCTGAATTAAACCACGCTTACTACACCTTTCACCGGTGGTTCGATGAAACTGGATAGCCTGTCTGAATATCGTCGTATTCTCTGATGCAGTGACCCGATGTCCAATCTCAAGATTCCCTTCAACAAGCCCTGGCTCAACGGCAAAGAACTCTACTACATTGCTACGGTGATTCAGGCCGGGCACGCCTCCGGTGATGGCGTCTATACCAGAAAGTGCCACGCGCTGCTGGAGCAGGTGCTCGGGGTTCCGAAGGTGCTGCTCACCACCTCCTGCACCGACGCGCTGGAGATGTCTGCGCTGCTGCTGGATGTCCAGCCCGGCGACGAGGTGATAGTCCCGTCGTTTACGTTTGTCTCAACGGCGAACGCCTTTGTGCTGCGCGGGGCACGCCCGGTCTTTGCCGATATCCGTCCCGACACGCTCAACCTGGACGAAACACAGCTTGAGCGGCTCATCACCCCGCGCACCAGGGCCATCGTCCCCGTTCACTACGGCGGGGTGGGCTGCGAGATGGACGCCATTATGGAGGTGGCCAGGCGCTCCGGGGTGGCGGTGATTGAGGACAACGCGCACGGGCTGTTCGGCACCTACCGGGGCCAATATCTGGGGACGTTTGGCTGCCTGGCAACGCAGAGCTTCCACGAAACCAAAAACTTCACCTGCGGCGAGGGGGGGGCACTGCTCATCAACGACCCGCAGTACGTGGAGCGGGCAGAGATTTTGCGCGAGAAGGGCACCAACCGCAGCCGCTTCTTCCGCGGGCAGGTAGACAAGTACACCTGGGTGGACCTTGGTTCCAGTTTTCTGCCTTCGGACTTGCTGGCGGCATACCTCTATGCGCAGCTCGAAGCACGCGAGCAGATTCAGGCCATGCGGCGGCGTGTGTGGGACTACTACGCGGTGCATCTGGCGGAGTGGGCGAGTGAGCGCGGGGTGCAACTGCCCACCGTGCCCGACTGCTGCGAACAACCCTATCACATGTTCTACCTGCTGCTGCCCTCCCACGCGCAGCGACAGGCGTTGATTGCTCACCTGAAGGCGCAGGGTATCCTGAGCGTGTTTCACTACCTCCCGCTGCACCTCTCGGATATGGGCAGGCGCTTCGGTGGGCAGGATGGGGATTGCCCGGTGACGGAGGATGTGAGCGACCGGCTGGTGCGTTTGCCGTTCTATAACGAGTTGAGCGAGGCGGAACAGGCGGAGGTGGTTGCGGCTGTTCAGGGATGCAGGGATATCTGAGGGATGCAGGCAATGAGAACCGCGCACGAACCACACGCCAGCTATGACCCGGTGTTCTTCGAATCGCTCTTTGCTGTTGAAGACCGTCACTTCTGGTTTCGCGCTCGTAATCACCTGATTGCGGCGGTGGTGTCCCGCCTGGTTGCTGGCCTCTCCCCAGGCTACCGCGTGCTGGAGGTGGGTTGCGGCACGGGGAATACCCTGCGGGTGCTGGAACAGGTCTGCACGAACGGTCACGTGATGGGCATGGACCTGTTCCGTGAGGGGATGGCATTTGCCCGTCAGCGCGTCACCTGCCCACTGGTGCAGGGGGATATGCAGCGACCGCCATTCCGCGATGGGTTTGATGTTATCGGGCTTTTTGATGTGCTGGAGCACTTGCCTGATGATAGGCAGGTGCTCCGCGACCTCCACGCGATGCTGGTGCCGGGGGGGACGCTTTTTCTGACTGTGCCCGCATACCCGTCGCTCTGGAGCTATTTTGACGAGGCATCGTGCCATTACCGCCGCTATGTGCCAGCAGAGTTGGTCAGGAAGCTGGAAGACACCGGCTATCGGGTTGCCCATCTCACGCCCTATATGGCGAGCCTCTTCCCGCTGATGTGGGTTGGCCGGCGGGTGGCAGCCCTGACGAAGCGAGACCCGGCCCCAACCCGCAACCGTACCCACGAACTGGCCCGCAACGAACTGCGGATTGTGCCGCTCGCGAACGAGGTGCTGTCGTGGGTGCTGAGGTGGGAGGTGCGGTTGGTGGGGGGGGGGGGGATGCTTCCTTTCGGTGCGTCGGTGGTGGGGGTGGCGCGGAAAGCATCTGGAGTTTGAGAGAGCAGGAGGTTTTTTCGATGCAGTCAACGGTAGCGGATACGGCAGAGAAAGTTGGCATGCCAGAACGGTGGCAGACGGTGTGGGAAACGTTGGCCCGGTTAGCCCGGCGCGTTCCCTGGCCTCTGGTCATCATCATCGCGTGTTCGGGGGTTGCCCACGGGTTCATTGTGCTGATGGACGGAGTCTACTGGGATAGCTGGCTCATTGCCACCTACCTTGAGGATAGAAACTGGCACGACCTCTCCGTGATGTTCTCCGAAAATGGGATACCCATTATTGCCTATCTCCACAGGCTCATGGGCTATGTGCCTGCTCCACTGTTCGCATACAGGAGTGCTGCCTTCATTTTGACCACCCTTTCTGGTATCCTGGTCTATGCCATTGGGAGGGAGACGGGTTTTGTCAGCCGGTTGGAGAGCCTGGGCATTGCATTGCTGAGCCTGACCTACCCTGCCTACCAGGTCACTTTTCTCGTCATTACCTTTCCGTACACGCTCTGCTACTGTCTGTTTCTGGTGGCTGTTTTCCTGTCCCTGCGCTCTGAACAGTCCCGCGGTCGCCACCACCTCGTCCTGCGGGTCAGTGCTCTGGCCTGTTTTGTCCTCTTCGCCTTCTGGACTAAATCGCTCCTGGTCTTCTACTTTGGCTTCCTCCTGCTGCTGTTCCTCTTTGTGTGGCGGCAGCGAGAACTGACGCTGCGCCAGGTGGGGACGTGGTTGCTGCCGCGCCGCCTGGACTACGTGCTGCTGCCGTTTGTGTTCTGGTTCGCGGCGGAGGCGCTTTTTCCCGTGCATGGGCTGTACGAGAACTACAACCGACCCTCATTTTCACCAATGACCATTCTATTCACCTATTTCATGACCATCCAGGCATCCATCAATGGACAACTGGCTGAAACGCTGGAGTTGTTCTTGCACTGTCCCGCCTACTGGATTGTTGTGGGAATCGTCATCCTCGGTGTGTATTCGCTGATGAACCTGATAGAGAAATCACTTGAACATCGGACAAAAGGCTGGTTGAGTTGGCAGCCTGACGGGACACACTGCAAGTGTCAACCCGACACTGTGCGACCTTTATGTGATTTCTCTATGAAGTCAACTCCGGTTGAAGGTCCAACAAACCCCTACCTCCTCTTTGGTGCGGGCATCTTGCTGCTAGGCATGAGCATTTTTCCCTATGCAGCAGTTGGCAAGAAAGCAAGTCTGCATGGTTACGGTACCAGGAATGCTTTGCTAGTCGCCCTCCCAATGGCAATGATGATAACCGCCACCGTGCGGATGGTGTTTGCTCGTGCAGATGGTGTGCTTTCAAGGGGAGGGGTGGTTCTCTTTGTCCTGCTCCTTGGGGCTTTCATCCTCAAAGATGGCGTGAACTACATTCACTGGCAGGCCCGCTGAGTCAAAGACCGCTCAGTGATGGAGCACCTGCGCCAGGAAGACCCCGGCGATATCCAGGTGTTCTGGCTCGAGGACGAGCACCCGGCGGGGTTGGCAACAAACTATAATGGCTATCGATTCTACGAGTGTTCCTCGATATTCAAACAGGTATGGGGTGGTGAATCGCGAGTCGGGTTGGACCGCCGCTACGGACAACGGTACGGATATAACTTTCTGATAGAGGAAAACCAGAGATTTTTCACCTCTCGATATGTGTTGTCTGAGTTTGACCCGGAGGGGTGCCAGGCGGTCATGACGATTCGGCAAGGGGAGCGGGACTATTCAGATTATGGCCTGGTCGGGCGTTACTACTACTACAAATTCTTCAAGGGAGAGAAAGCCCTGCGCTCCTTTCTGCTTGAGGTGAGCGAGGTGCAGATAGAGCCGATTGATGCGCCGGAGGCAGTCCACTGCCGGAGGTAGGCACGGGGGTCGTCCTTGCTACTTCACGCTGGATGAGGTAGAATGGGCGATGGTTGCGGCACTTGGCGCGGCCTCGCTGGAGGAGGTGGGGGGATAATCCCAAATTTGGGTAATCATTTGTTACTCTGGTTCTTCTGCTATGAAAATCCTTGTTGTTGGGTGTGGATCAATCGGCAAACGACATATACGCAACTTGAAGGCTCTGGGATACTCAGATATCGCAGTCTACCGTAGCCGTCCAGTAGATGTAGAAGCCATTGAGCAGGAATTTGGAGTTTGCACTTTCTTTAACTTATCACAAGCCCTGGAACAACACCCGGAGGTGGTATTCGTAACAAACCCGACAGCACTGCACCTTCCTACAGCGATTGAGGCAGCAGAACATGGATGCCATCTCTTCATCGAAAAACCCCTTTCCCATTCTCTCCACAACACCGATACTCTGGTCAAACTGGTTGAGGCGCGGCAGCTTACTGCAATGGTTGCCTACAATATGCGGTTTCACCCTGCATTACAAAAACTTCAGGAGATGATCGTTCAGCGAATAGTTGGAACCATCTTGAGTGTCAGATCCTGGGCTGGTCAGTATCTTCCAGATTGGCACCCGAACGAAGATTATCGCCAAAGTTACGTCGCTAAAGCGGATCTTGGGGGAGGGGTTGTTTTGACATTAAGTCATGAAATAGACTACCTTCTCTGGCTTTTTGGTGAAGTCGAGCAGGTAGTTGCGGTTACTGCCCAAGCCGGGGATCTGGAAATGTCAACGGAGAGCCTGGCTGAGATCATCCTGCAATTCAAACATGGACCTATCGTCCAGATCCATCTCGATTGCCTCCAGAGAGTTCCCAATCGTGGCTGCGAACTGATTGGAAGTGAAGGTACCATATATTGCGATCTCCTTCGTTCTGAGATTCAAGTGTATCGTCCCGAAGCAAACCATCCAGAAGCAATCTCGGTCCCTCTTCATGACCCCAACCAGACCTATCTTGGTGAACTCACCCATTTTTTTGACTGTATTCAACGAGGAGAACAGCCATCTCCTTCTCTGAGGGAGGGCATAGCTGTTCTCAAGATTGCCCGTGCTGCTCATGAGGCCAGTTCAACCGGAAAGGTCCAGATATGTCCGTAACGCATCCCTCCATTGTCGGCTTTATCTTTGCCAGAGGAGGGTCCAAAGGATTGCCGAAAAAGAACCTTCGGCTATTGGCAGGCAAACCTCTGGTCGGATGGGCTATTGAAGTGGCCCGCTTATGCCCTTCCATTCAACGGGTTATCGTTTCAACAGATGATGAGGAGATTGCCGCGACTGCCCAGGAATATGGAGCCGAAGTCCCCTTCATGCGACCATCTGAACTTGCCGGGGATACTACCCCTGAGTGGTTGGCATGGCAGCACGCTATCCGCACAATGGAAGCAATAGATGGTTATCGTACAGAGATCATGGTAAGCGTTCCCTCAACCTCACCATTACGTTCAGTCGAGGATGTGGAAACTTGTGTGCATACGCTGATACAGAGCAATGCCGATATTGCCATTACGGTCACTCCGTCTGCACGGAATCCCTTCTTTAATATGGTGACGTTCGCCAATGGACGGACCCGTCTGGTCATGCAAACACCACATCCCACTTACTGCCGCCAGGATGCACCAGAAGTGTTCGATATCACCACCGTCGCCTATGCAGCCCGAACTGATTTTGTACTGCGTTCGAACTATCTTTTTGAAGGGGAAGTGGGTGCCGTGGTAGTTCCCCCTGAGCGGGCACTCGATATTGATACAGAACTTGACCTCCAGTTTGCGGAATTTCTCTTATCTCGCCCTTCGTTGGGGAACGGGAGATGAAGAAATGAGAACTATCCGCGAATTGATCAATCTTCAAGGACGTGTTGCCCTGATTACAGGCGGTGCAGGTCATCTTGGGGTTGCTATGGGCGAAACCCTCGCCGAACTTGGTGCTGCAATAGCTGTACTGGATAAAACCCCTACTACGGAACAAGTGGCCGCTCATATTCACAAGAGCTACCAGGTCAGGACCATGGCCCTCGTCAGGGACCTTGTGACGAAACTGCCATCCAGTCCGTTCCTTCTATGATTATTGATCATCTGGGCAGCCTCGATATTCTGGTGAACAATGCGGCCTTTGTGGGAACATCTCGACTGGAAGGATGGACAGTTCCCTTCCTTGAACAACTTCCCGCCACCTGGCGGTCAGCATTGGATATCAATCTTACAGCTCCCTTTATTCTTACCCAGTCCTGCGTGCCCCTTCTCAGGGATTCTGGGCATGGTTCGATTATCAATGTTGGTTCTATTTATGGCATGGTTGGACCCAACCTGAGCCTGTATCGTGATACGGACATGGGAAATCCCGCAGCCTATGCTGCAAGTAAAGGTGGGTTACTCCAATTGACTCGCTGGTTGGCGACAGTGCTTGCGCCTCATATTCGGGTCAACGCCCTGACCCCTGGAGGGATAGCGCGAAACCAACCTCCGGCTTTTGTTGAACGCTACGAAACCTTGACACCACTCGCTCGTATGGCAACGGAAGAAGATTTCAAAGGAGCCATTGCATTTCTGGCGAGTGACCTGTCAGCTTATGTCACCGGCCAGAATCTTGTTGTTGATGGAGGATGGACTGCATGGTGACGAATAGTTCCGACACCATCCACATCGCCACCCACCCCGTCGGCCCCGGCCACCCCTGCTTCATCATTGCCGAGGCCGGGGTCAACCACAACGGCGACCTGGCCCTGGCAATGCGCCTGGTAGATATCGCCTGCAAAGCGGGAGCAGACGCCGTCAAGTTCCAGACCTTCAGAGCCGAAAAGGTCATCAGCCCGGTCGCCCCCAAAGCCGACTACCAGAAGCATACCACGGGTGAGGACGAGACCCAACTGGAGATGGTCCGTCGGCTTGAACTTTCCGGCGACCATTTCCGCAAGCTCTACGACTACTGTCACCAGCGCGGCATCCTCTTTCTGTCAACGCCCTTTGATGACGAGAGCGCTAATTTCCTTGACCACCTGGGCGTCCCCGCGTTGAAGATACCCTCTGGCGAAGTCACCAATCACCCCTTCCTCGAGTACATTGCCCGCAAGGGCAAGCCCATCATCCTCTCAACAGGCATGTCCTTCCTGAGCGAAGTGGACGAGGCGGTACGCGTCATTCACCAGACGGGCAACAGGCAGCTTATCCTGCTGCACTGTGTTTCAAATTACCCGGCCAACCCCGCCGACGCTAACCTGCGAGCCATGCAGACCTTGGCAGCAGCGTTTCAGCTTCCCACCGGCTATTCCGACCACACCCCCGGTATCGAGGTTGCCCTGGCTGCGGCGGCTCTCGGAGCCTGCGTCATAGAGAAACACGTTACGCTGGATAAGAACCTGCCCGGCCCCGACCACCGCGCCTCACTGGAACCCGGCGAACTTGCCGCGATGGTCCAGGGTATTCGCACCGTTGAGATGGCTCTGGGGCACGGGCGCAAAGAACCGACCACCAGCGAAGCCAGCACAGCCATCGTGGCCCGCCGCAGCCTGGTCGCCGCCTGTGATATTCCAGCGGGAGCGACGCTGACAGAGGCGATGATTGCCATCAGACGGCCTGGGACTGGCCTGCCCCCATCTATGCGTCCCTACCTGGTCGGGCGCACTGCGCGAACTTCTATCCCTGCCGGTTCCCTGATAGCATTTCATATGGTATAATCAGCGGTGGCGGGGCAAGGTGGTATTGGCAGTATAGTTTGTTGACAGATTGGAGTGGCCTGAAGTGGATGTGGAATGAATACCAGGACGATTGGGGTCGTCACCGTCGCCCGTTCTGACTATGGCCTCTACCTGCCCATCCTGCGGGCCATCGAATCCGACCCGGGCCTGCAACTCTCCCTGCTGGTCACGGGCATGCACCTGTCGCCGGAGTTCGGGTTGACCGTCCGTACGATAGAGACGGATGGATTCGAGGTTCACGAACGAGTCGAGATGCTGCTTTCATCAGATACCCCCGGAGGCATTGCCCGCTCGATGGGGTTGGGAACTATTGGTTTTGCCCAGGTCTATGCCCGCAGCCGCCCGGATATTCTGCTCGTGCTTGGCGACCGCTTTGAAATGCATGCGGCAGCACTGGCAGCGCTCCCTTTTACCATTCCAATTGCCCATATCCACGGGGGGGAGCTGACTCAGGGGGCCATTGACGATGCCCTGCGACACTCCCTGACCAAACTGAGCCACCTGCATTTTGTGAGTACCCCGGAGTATGGTCGCCGGGTCGTCCAATTGGGCGAAGAGCCATGGCGTGTGACCGTTTCTGGTGCTCCTGGCCTGGACAACCTGAATCACGTTCGCCTGCTGAGCCGTGAAGAATTTGCTGCCCGCTTCGGCGTCCCTCTGGAAGATACGTTTTTGTTAGTCACCTACCACCCCGTGACGCTGGAATACCAGCATACGGAGTGGCAGGTGCAGGAACTTCTGGCCGCACTGGAACGTGTCCGCCTGCCCCTGTTGTTCACTATGGCGAATGCTGACACCCAGGGACGCATCGTGAACCAGATGATTCAGCACTTCATTGCGGCGCATCCGTCAGCGTGGCTGGTCAACAACCTGGGCACTCAGGGCTACTTCAGTGCTATGGCGCTGGCCTCGGCCATGGTGGGCAACTCATCCAGCGGTATCGTTGAGGCGGCATCCTTCAAACTGCCGGTGGTCAATATTGGCACGCGGCAGCAAGGACGGGTACGCGGCAAGAATGTCATAGATACCGGGTACCGCCGTTCGGACATCCAGCAGGGCATCAATCAGGCGCTCGCACCGGCCTTTCGGGAGTCCCTTGCCGACCTGGTCAATCCGCATGGTGACGGACGGGCTGCGGGGCGGATTGTGCGGGTGCTGCGAGATGTTCCGCTCGATGCCCGGCTTATAGCAAAGTGTTTTCAGGATGTACATGGGGCAGGTGGTGAGTTTGCTGAATGAGTGAGCATTCCTCCTGCCATCCCACGCCGGTCGTTGGTCTCGGCGCAGGTGGTCATGCCAGGGTTATGATTGACATACTTCAGCTTGCGGGAGGTTATGAGCTTGTGGGGTTGCTCGATCCCAGGCAAGAAATCTGGCATACAAACGTCCTGGGAATCCCGGTCATTGGAGATGATGCCCTGCTCCCTGACCTTTATAGGCAGGATATCCATGCTGCTTTTATTGGTCTTGGCACCACAGGAGCTACCACTCTACGGCAGCAACTTTACGAGAAAGCTGTGCATTATGGCTTTCAGATTGTTCAGGCAGTTCACCCCCAGGCTATTGTTGCACCATCAGCGAAAATTGGAGATGGAGTCACCATAGCCGCTGGAGCAATCGTCAATGCAGCCGCCCAGTTAGGGATGAATGTTATTATTAACACCGGTGCCATCGTTGAGCATGATTGCATCATTGGAAACCATGTACATATTGCGACCGGCGCACGTCTTGCCAGCACCGTGCATATTGAGAACGGAGCACATATTGGAATTGGTGCCACGGTCCGACAGTGCATCCATATTGGTTGCAATGCCATTGTGGGGGCAGGTGCGGTAGTGATAGACGACGTTCCTGACTTTGCTGTGGTGGTGGGGGTGCCTGCCAGGGTGCTCAGAAAGATAGCCCGATGACTTTTGACGTGGAACAATATTTCATTGAGCCTGCCAGTTCCATCCACGATGCTATTGTTTGCATCAACCGCAACACGAAAGGCATTGCTCTGGTGGTTGATCAGGAGCGCTATATCCTGGGTACCGTCACCGATGGAGATATCCGCCGGGCCATCCTGATGGGGATGAGCCAGGACACGCCGGTGGCTGAACTATTAAGCCGCAGAGATATCTCGCCCAAACCCTCCCCCGTGACCGCCCAGGAGGGAACGCCGTTGGCAGAACTGCTTCAGGTGATGCAAGAACACAGCGTGCGTCAGCTTCCCATCCTCGATGCTCAGGGGCGCGTGGTTGACCTGGTAACTCAGAGCGATTTGCTTCCCGAATCACTCCCGTCGCTCCCCGCGGTCATCATGGCGGGGGGGGTTGGCAAGCGGCTCCGTCCACTCACCGAAGACCTGCCCAAGCCCATGCTGCCGGTGGGTGGTCGCCCCCTGATGGAACGG
Organism: Chloroflexaceae bacterium; assembly: GCA_034437495.1. Classification (GTDB taxonomy): domain Bacteria; phylum Chloroflexota; class Chloroflexia; order Chloroflexales; family Chloroflexaceae; genus JAAUSY01. Next base: position 11,964 of record DAOTUF010000531.1, read on the forward strand.
ATTATTGCCCAGTTACGGGTCGCCGGGGTACAGAAAGTCAATGTCACCACCCACTACAAACCCGAAAAGATACGGGAATACTTTGGCAATGGGCAGGCGTTCGGGGTTGAATTGAGCTATGTCAACGAAGCCCATCCCCTCGGCACGGGGGGGGCGTTGGGGTTGCTCCCCGCTCCATCGGGGCCGTTCCTGGTCATCAATGGCGACATTCTGACGCAGGTGGACTTTCGGGCAATGTTGGCCTTCCACCAGGAGCACCAGGCAGATATCACCGTGGCCGTGCGGCAGTATAGCCTGCAAATCCCCTACGGGGTGGTTGAGTGTGAGGGAGCCAGCGTTTGCCGCCTGCGCGAGAAGCCGGAGGTGAGCTTCCTGGTCAATGCGGGTATCTACCTACTGGAGCCATCGGTATACGCCTATATGCCTGATGGTCAGCCGTTCAATATGACCGACCTGATTCAGTGGTTGCTCGATGACGGGCGAAGGGTGGTGAGCTTCCCGGTGCATGAATACTGGCTGGATATCGGGCAGCACGCGGACTATCTTCAGGGGCAGGAGGATATGAAAGTAGGGAAGTTGGACGCATGAACTGGAGCGGCAAGCGGGTGCTGGTGACGGGCGCAGGTGGGTTCATTGGCAGTCATCTGGCCGAACGGCTCGTTGAAACTGGAGCACAGGTGCGAGCAATGGTTCACTACAACGCCCTGGGCACCTGGGGGTGGCTCGACCAGTCGTCCCTACGCGCTGAGATGGAAGTAGTAGCGGGGGATATTGCCGACCGCGACATTGTGCGGCAGGCCATGCAAGGCGTTGACCTGGTTTTTCACCTGGCTGCGCTCATTGCCATTCCCTATTCCTACCATGCCCCGGTCTCTTATGTGCGAACAAATATCGAAGGAACGCTCAATGTGCTCCAGACTGCCCGTGACCTGGAAGTTGGGCGGGTTGTCCACACCTCAACAAGCGAGGTCTACGGAACTGCCCGCACGGTCCCGATTGATGAAACCCATCCGCTTCAGGGGCAGTCACCCTACTCGGCCAGCAAAATCGGCGCAGACAAACTGGCAGAGGCATTTCATCTGTCGTTCGGGTTGCCGGTTGTCACCGTGCGTCCGTTCAATACCTTCGGCCCACGCCAGTCGGCTCGTGCCGTTATCCCAACAATCACGACCCAATGCCTGACCGGTCAAACCATTCGCCTGGGCAACCTCCACCCTACTCGCGACCTGAACTATGTCAGCAACACAGTGGATGGGTTTCTGCTGGCAGCATCGGCGGACGCCGCAATCGGACGTACTATCAACCTGGGAACCGGCCAGGAAGTCAGCATCGGGGACCTGGCACACCTCATAGCTCGCCTGGTGGACACCCCGATAACCCTCGAACGAGACGACCAGCGGATACGCCCCGAACGGAGCGAAGTTGAACGACTGCTCGCCGATATCACCCTTGCCAGAACCCTCCTGGGGTACGAGCCTGTCGTAACCCTGGAGGAAGGTCTCAAGCGTACGATAGTATGGGTGCAGGAGCACCTGGAAAGGTACCGTCCCGGTGTCTATGTCCTTTGAACCGGGGGCACCCCCTCCCCAGGGATTTATCCCCCTGAGCGTCCCCGAAATTCGGGGCAACGAGTGGACCTATATCAAGGAATGCCTGGACACCAACTGGGTCTCCTCCGTCGGGTGCTTCGTTGACCGTTTTGAGCGTATGGTAGCCGACTATGCAGGTGTGAAACATGCGGTTGCAACGGTCAATGGTACTGCCGCCCTCCATATTGCCCTGCTGGTTGTGGGGGTTCAACCCGACGATGAGGTGCTGGTTTCGACGCTCACCTTCATTGCGCCTGCCAATGCTATTCGCTACGTAGGGGCCTGGCCGGTCTTTATTGACGCCGAGCCAGATTACTGGCAAATGGACCCGCAGAAGATGGTGGACTTTCTACGGCATGACTGTCAGTGGGAGCGGGGTGAACTGCACAACAAAGCCACCGGGCGGCGTGTTCGTGCCATCCTTCCCGTCCATATCCTGGGGCACCCCGTGGACATGACCCCGATTTTGGAGATTGCTCGTACGTTTAATCTGGTTGTCATCGAAGACGCTGCGGAGAGTATTGGAGCCAGGTATCATGAGCATAGGGTCGGGCACCTGGGAGACATTGCCTGTTTGAGCTTCAATGGCAACAAGATGATTACCACGGGTGGTGGTGGGATGATTGTGACCGACAACGAAGCGTGGGCACGCCGGGCGAAGTACCTGACGACGCAGGCAAAGGACGACCCCGTTGAATACGTCCATCGCGAAATCGGGTATAATTATCGCCTGACGAATATTCAGGCAGCTATGGGGTGTGCCCAGATGGAACAACTGGACCGCTACATTGCGGCGAAACGGCAGATAGCGACCAGGTATACGGAGCAACTGAGTGGTATCCCAGGGCTTACGCCGATGCGCGAGGCTGAGGGAGCATTCAGTACCTTCTGGATGTACACGGTCCTGGTCAATGAAGGGGTTTATGGCAGCAGCAGCCGGGCGTTGCTGCACCGCCTCCAGGAAGCGCATATTCAGACACGCCCTCTATGGCAGCCCCTGCATTTGAGTGCTGTACACCACGGAGCCTGGGCAACCGACTGCTCGGTGGCGGAGCACTTATACCGGGAGGCGCTGAGTTTGCCGTGCTCGGTGGGGTTGGATGAGATTCAAATGAAGCTGATAATGAAAGCAATTACGAAAAAACAATGATACCATAATGACTCTCACCTTTCACAAGTTCTGAGAGAGTTCGAGTGTTTTTTATGGCTTTCTAGTCGGGAACAAAGTATGACAAACGTAATCTACGCTTTAGGAGAAGGAATTCACTGGGTTGATATTGCATCCAACCTTGCTGAACAGGAAGGTTGGATGCCTTGCTATTGGGTTTCTAGTTTGCACCTCAAGAGCAAGGTTAACGAAAGATTTCCTGATACTGTTTTTCATGACGTATTTAAGGCAATTCGAGGTATTCCATCTCAGGCGTGTGTTCATCTCCCTCTGGCAGCATTGGACCAGGCGTTATTGAGTGAATTATCCTACCATGAGTCAC
>DAOTUF010000532.1:0-1936 GCA_034437495.1 Chloroflexaceae bacterium
TGAGCGACCGTTGGAGCGTCTGAGATTCCTGGTTCAGCGCAGCATACGCAGCGCGAGCCTCTTGTTCGCGGGTGGCCAGGGTCGCGGCTGTGGGCAACCCTCGCTCCGCCGCAAACTGGCGCTGCGTGGTCACTTCATCAAGGGTCCGCTCCGTCTGGCGCAGGGCGGCGGTCAACTGGTTGCTGCGCTGCTGCGACGCCTCCACCAGCGTCTTGAGCTGAGACAGCATCCCCCCAACAATCGCATGCGCCGAATCGAGCAATCGGTCTGGTTCAGTTTCCGGGGCCATGGGCATCCCTCGTTGGTACGACTTCGCCACCTTTAAGTATAGCATGCTCCCGTCCTGCTCATCAACAGGACTTTCTTCACCCCCGGGCTACGTCAAAGGAGAGTGCGACCCGCTTGCTCGGGCAATCCGGGGTAGTTCTTCTTCACAACCCCCGACCGTTGGATTCAGAGGAGACTGCACGTGGTTGATCGTGGTCATCGAGATAATCGAGGATCTCGCTATCGAACTGGCGGAGCGGGCGAAGAAGTGAGGTAGCCCTGGTTCCCCTCTCTCTTCAGCCCACCCCTCATCGCCGGGGGTGGGCCGTTGCCGCCCGATACCGGAGCACCCGGAACTGGTGGGCAGGGGCGTCGAACATGACCTCGTCGGCCATCAGGGAGGCTATGCGCTCCGGGCACTTCGAGCAGACTACCAGACACGCTGATGGGTCCCCGGTGCTGGCTATCTGGCTCCGAAAGTCGTCAATGGTGATGAGCGGCGAATCCGGTTCCGGTTCGGGGCCCGGCCCCAGGTAAAAGTGGAGCGTCATCGCGTCCCACTCGGTGAGGACCACCGGCTCCCCTGGCTCCCGTTCCTCCTCAACCACCATCGCAAGGTGCCGCCACTCTGGCATCACATAGTGAGCAAGCTGCCTAGAGAAGGTGGCTCCCTCCAGCACCCCGGCCAGCAGCAGACAACCCACCGTGACCTTGACCGGAAGCGTGTGCCGCCCGATGCGGCGGCTGTGCTGCGCTCCCCAGAGCACCAGAATCCCCAGAAAGAGCATCGTGGTCCAGAGAAAACTGCCCGTTCGCAGGGAAATGGGCGCAAGTGTGGAGCCGCGCAAGAGATAGGGAAGCGGGAGGAGCAGCAAGAAGAACGCTCCCACCAGTGGAACAGCGGGTTCCCCTCTCAGGCGCGAGGTGCGGGCAAGGTCATCTCGCAGCCGGTCCAGCCCGGCGGCAAGCACCAGCAGGAACGACGGAACCAGGAACAGAATGAGCCGTTCGGCAAAGGGGTAGGCGTGCAGGGCAGCAGCGAGCAGCGTGAAGAGGATAGGCGCGAGGTGGAGGTTCAGCGGCTTCCGGTCCCGGTAGAGGGTGACGAGACCCGCAATAAACGCCACCACGCCAAGCGAGACGATGGGGAAGCCGACCGGGTGGACCAGCACGGCCAGCAGCGTTTTCGGGAACCACAGCAGGTCTGCGACCGCGGTCGGGGGAAGGGGGGGAAACCCCTCTTCCCAGAAGTCCAGGAGATAGTCATTCCTTTGCAGGTTTCGCAGCGAGAAGGCGTAGCACGCCAGAAAGCTCAGCGAAAACGTCAGGCAGATGGCAGAGAGAGCCTTGACCTTTTTCCCATCCTTCTGGAGCAGGGAGATACTCCCGAGCACGACGCCCAGACCGGCCAGCGTGAAGATAGCCGGATGGGAAAACCAGACCGCCACCCCACCCACCACCGCGAAGGAGATGGTCAGGGAGCGCAAACCACTCCCGTCCAGGTCGCTGGCCGCATCCCTGGTCACAAACCGCAGGGCAAACAGGTGCAGCAGCAGCGTGATAGCGACGTCCGTCGCATATTGTTTGGTCTCCGCAGCATAGTAGATCAACGGGTAGTTGAGCGCAAACAGCCCCACGGCAACGGGGAAGGCGGTGGGGCGAAGCAAGC
>DAOTUF010000533.1:0-3255 GCA_034437495.1 Chloroflexaceae bacterium
GCATCGCTTCCATCCGCTCCAGTTCTTCAAAGGCGCGGGTACTGACGGCTTCGGGCATATCGCTGCTCATAATCCGTTCGCGCAGTAGAATAATCTCGCGCTGCACCGGGTCCATCTGGCCTAGCTCGCGTTGAATGACTTTGAGTTGCTCACGGAGAAAAAACTCGCGCTGGCTGCGGTCCACCTCTTTCTGCACCTGGTTGTGGATGCGGGTTTCCAGTTCCAGCACGTCCAGTTCTTGCGAGAGGATCATGCTCAGGCGGCGCAGCCGTTCTTCGGGGTCAATCGTTTCCAGAATCTCCTGACGACGCGGCACATCCAGCGGGAGCGTTGAGGCAATCATATCGGCCAGCCACCCCGGTTCGGGGACATTCAGCGCCGTCATATAGGAGTCGTCTGGCAGCACCCGGCTGAGCCGAACCACCTTCTCGAAGAGGGACAGCACGGCCCGCCGCATGGCTTCTACCGTCAACGATTGCTCTTCTTCGGCATGCACCGGAACGGCGAGTGCCTGGAGGTAGGGTCGCTCCTGCGCTATCTTGAGGATGCGCATTCGGCGCATGCCCTGGACGACCACGCTGGTCGTTCCGTCGGGCATCTTCAGCACCCGCTGAATGTTCGCCTCGACCCCGATGGGGTAGAGGTCGTACAACCCGATATTATCGGCATCCGGGTCGCGCTGTGTCACGACCAGGATAGTCTGGTCACGCTCTGTACATGCCTCAACTGCCCGGAGGGAACGCTCCCGATTGATAAACAGCGGTGTCAGCATATAGGGGAACAGCACGGTGGTGGTCAGCGGCACCACCGGCATATCCTGTTCGACCAGCTGCCCGTGGTCCACCAGGCAGGGGTCCCGGGGAAAATCAAACAGGATGAGGGGTTCGTCATGCATTAAGGGTTCCTCCCAACGGCCAGTCATCATACCCTTTCCGGTCTTTTCTCGTTGCTCGTTGCTCGTTGCTCGTTGCTCGTTGCTCGTTGCTCGTTGCTCTTCGGTGAGAATTATATCATAATCATACGGGCCTGCCCGACTCACTGGACCTCGACAGAACATTTCAAAGCACCTGTGATATAATGGGTCTCTGAACCCTGTGGATTTCGACGATGGACGCTCACCAGACAAACAGCATGATACACGTGTACTGTCTCAATACTGGCTCATGTGGCGGGTGCGACCGGGAAATTGCCATGGCCGTACGGCACGATGCAGGATTGCAGTGGGCCGACTCCCCGCAAACTGCCGAGGTGCTGCTGCTGACCGGGCCGATCACCTCCCCCTGCAAAGCCCCCCTCCTCCAGTTGTTGCGGGAGGTCGGGCCGCGTCCGCTCCTGGTTGTGGGTCGCTGTGCCATCGATGGCGCTCCCTTCGGAAAGGGGGGGGTGCGCGAATGGAAGGCCCAGGAAGGGGACGGGGACCTGGCGGGTCAACCCCGGCTTGATGGCTGCCCCACCACGCCCGAAGCCATTGCAGAGGCAATCCGTGCCCGAGCAGGCCAGCAGGCCGAAGCGGTCCCGAGCGACGATGAACGAGGGACCAGAGCGCCGTAAACCATAACCCTATGCATACGATGGCTTTTCTTCGCAGCATCACCACCCCGAGCGTCTGGAGAAGCGCCGAAGGGCTGGTCAGTATCAGCAGTATTTTCCTGACGACGGCTGGTTGGATATGCCTGCTCTGGTCGGTCTGGTCGGTCTGGTTCGTCCTGCCACCTCCCCCGGCCCTGTGGCTTCTGGCATGGGCTGGCCTGGAAGGAGCGTTCTTTGTGGCGCTGCTGCCGGGGTTGCTGAGCGGCACGCCTCCCGTCGCCCGGGCAGCCATCCGCTCCGCCCAGGTGGGGACGACCGGGCGAACCCTGCTCTGGGTCGCTCTGGGGTGCGGGTTGGTGCTCCACTCCACCTGGGACCTCGCCGCTCCCAACGGCTTCTCCCCCCTCCTGGCACATATCCTGGCCATCCTGACCGCACTGTTTGCCTTCCCCGTTGCCGCAGAGTGGGGACCCTATGCCGCAGAAACCAGCCTCGCTCCGGGCGGCACCGAACAGGGGCTTGCGGAACCCGTCCGAGCCATCGCCCGCGCTGCGTTCTCCCTGCGCCTGGTGACGCTGCTGGCTGCCAGTCTGGTGGCACTGCTGCCGTTGTCGCTGCTCCCGCTTGCGCCGTGGGGGGGGGGGATGCTCCTGGCGGTGGGGCTTCTGGCATCGGTCATCCTGCTGGAGCGCCGCGAAGGGGTATGGCCGCGGGACTCGCTCCCGGACACGCTCCGGGTGTGCTGGTGGCGAACGCTGCCCCTGGGTATCGCCACCGTCGTCTATCTGATGGGGTATGCCTGGTCATGATGCCTGATAGTGATGTTCTGGATATTGAAAACCTGCACAAGTCCTACGGACGGCTGCGGGTGCTGCGGGGCCTGACGCTGCGGCTGAGGCGTGGGGAGGTGTATGGCATTCTCGGCTCGACCGGCGCGGGAAAATCCACCCTCATCCATATGCTTATGGGCTTTCTCAAGCCGTCGGACGGAATGATCCAGATATTTGGCACCACCGATCTGGAAACATCCCGCCAGCGGGTCGGCTATCTCCCGGAGCAGGTGCGCTACCACCTGCGCTACACGGCTCGGGAATACCTCACCTTTCTGGGGCGCTTGAGTAACCTGAATGGTGCGCCCCTGCGCCAGCGCGTGGAAGCAGCGTTGACCCGCACGGGTCTGGGCGACGCTGCCGACCAGAGATTGGCCACCTTCTCGCGGGGGATGCTCCAGCGCATTGGCATCGCTCAAGCCCTGCTGTCAAACCCCCCCCTGCTCCTGCTGGACGAACCGACCGGCGGACTGGACCCGGTTTCCCGCCATGAGGTGCTGGACATCCTCGCGCGTCTGCGCTCCCCGGAGCGCACCATCCTGCTCTGTACCCACCATATTGACGAGATAGAGTATCTCTGCGACCGGGCCGGGGTGCTCATCAACGGGCGGTTGGTGGTGGAGGTCGATGTCCCCCAGGTTCGCGGCATCAGCCCCCGCGTGACCATCCATCTCCACGACCTGCCGGAGGAGGTGCGGGAGGCGCTGAACCGTCTTTCTCCGGCGGTCCACTGCTATGAACATCAGGTGATGCTCAACCCCAACAACCCGTCTCTTCAGGAAGCCGTGCTGCGTACGCTGCTGGATGCCCATGTCGAGATTGTCGCGCTCGAACCGCTGGAACGTCCCCTCGAACATGTCTACCTGGAGGCGATTCGGCTCGCCTCGTCCAGACC
>DAOTUF010000534.1:0-10169 GCA_034437495.1 Chloroflexaceae bacterium
AGGCCATGCGCGAGATGCTTCAGCAAGAATATGCGCAGAAGCGCGAGCAACTCATGTCCCAGGACGAGGACAAGCGGCTCGAAATCACGAGTCAGCGGACCCAGGACATGGAGCAGATGGAGACAGCCCGCGCCAGTGTGCGTCTTCAGATAGAGGAAGAATATCGGACATCGCTCAAAGAACTGGAAGACCAGGCGCAGCAATTGCGAGATGAGCTTGAAGAAGCCATTGGCAAAAGCGCCACAGAAGACATGTTCTTCCGCAACGAACTGCTGCTCGAGGAGGGAGAACAGGTCACAGAAGCGGTGCTGGACCTCCTGGACGATGTGCTGGAGCGGGAGAAAGAGGCGCTGGAGGTGGCGCAGAGCCGCGACCTGAGCAATGCAGAACAACTGGCCGAGGAAGACCGCCGCCGCATCGAAGACGAGGTAGCCGAAGCGCAAGAGCAGTTTGACGAACGGCAGCAGCGCGAAATAGACGTGCTGGCAAGTGAAGAAAAAGAAAAACTCGACCAGCTTGAGGGGCTTCGCGTGCGCCGCGTCCTGAGCGAAAACGAATATCGCGTATTGCGCGAACTGGCACCGGGAGTCTTCCGCGCCGATATGGGCGCTGGGGCCGTGCGGGATATCGTCTCGCAAATCGACCTGGACGAACTGAGCAACCAGCTCCAGGAAGAGATACAGAACACCATGGGGCAGCGCCGCAAGCGGGCCACCAAGCGCATGCGCGTGGTGGAGAAGTTTCGCAAGAGCGGCAACCGCCCCGAGTGGATGATTCTGACGGTGCTGCCAGTCATCCCCCCGGACCTCCGCCCGATGGTACAGCTTGACGGAGGACGCTTCGCCACCAGCGACCTGAACGACCTGTACCGGCGGGTCATCAACCGCAACAACCGGCTCAAGCGCCTGATGGAACTCAACGCCCCGGAAATCATCGTCCGCAACGAGAAGCGTATGTTGCAGGAAGCGGTGGATGCGCTGATAGACAATGGTCGGCGGGGCCGCGCGGTCAGCGGCAAGGGCAAACACCGCCTCAAGAGCCTCAGCGATATGCTCAAGGGCAAGCAGGGTCGCTTCCGCCAGAACTTGCTTGGCAAGCGTGTGGACTACAGCGGGCGCTCGGTGATTGTGGTGGGTCCCAATCTCCAGTTGCACCAGTGCGGCTTGCCCAAGAAGATGGCGCTGGAGTTGTTCAAGCCCTTCGTGATGCGCCGCCTGGTCGAGAAGGGGTTTGCCCACAATATCAAGAGCGCCAAGCGCATTGTCGAGCGGGTGCGCCCGGAAGTCTGGGACGTGCTGGAAGAGGTCATCAAAGACTACCTGGTGCTGCTCAACCGCGCCCCCTCGCTGCACCGCCTCTCCATCCAGGCATTCGAGGCCAAGCTCATCGAGGGAAGCGCCATCCAGCTCCATCCCCTGGTCTGTGCCGCCTTCAATGCCGACTTCGACGGCGACCAGATGGCCGTCCATGTGCCGCTCTCGCGGCGGGCGCAGGAAGAGGCCCGCACCCGTATGCTGAGCACCTATAACCTGCTCAGCCCGGCCCATGGCGAACCGATTATCACGCCTTCGCAGGATATCGTGCTCGGGTGCTACTACCTGACCATGGTGACAGAGAGTGCCGAAGACCCGACCGAGTGGCGCGGCAAGAAGTTTCAGAACCCGGACGAGGCCATGCTCGCCTACGACAAGGGCGCAGTCTCCATTCAGGAGATTATCACGGTGAAGCTCCGGGAAGCCGAGTTCAAGCGGCTGGATTATGCCGAATTTAGCCGATACACCAACCAGGTGGATATCCGGGCGCTGGAAACGATGCAGGAACGCTTCTTGTCAGGGGAAAATGGGAGCGGAGACGGGAACGGAAACGGCAGTCAGCCCGAAGCCCCGCCGCCGGGCAGCGTTTCGCTGGAGGTCCACAGCGGAGAATCCAGCGACCTCAAAGTGAAAATCCTCGAAGAAGAGCGGGCCGTCCTGATTGAAACGACCATCGGTCGGCTTATTTTCAACAGTGCGCTGCTCCCGCCCCTGCGCTACCACAACCAGCTGGTGGCCAAAAAGGGTCTCAAGGAGATTATTGCTGCCTGCTACAAGCACTACACCAACCCGCGGAACATCTCCCCGGACTATCTGGACGCGCTCCGTCTTCGCCACGGCAACAAGTCGGACCACGAACTGGCCCGCCTCTTCGGGTCGGAGATGACCGCGATGCAGGCCGATATGCTCAAGCGGCTTGGCTTCAAGCACGCCACCCTGGGTGGGATGACCATCGGGATTGACGATATCGAAGTTCCCCAGTCCAAATATGACATTATCGATGCGGCAGAGCGGCAGGTCATCGAGGTCGAAAAGCAGTTTCGCCGTGGCCTCATCACCAAGGACGAGCAGTACCGCAATGTGGTGGATATCTGGCAGCATGTGACGAAGCAGGTGCGGAAGGCGGTGGAGAAAAATCTCAACCCCTCCAGCCCGGTAGCGATGATGGCCGTCAGCGGGGCCCGCGGAAATCTCAACCAGATCAGCCAGATGGCCGGGATGCGTGGGCTGATGTCTGACCCCACCGGGCGGATTATCGAACTGCCCATCAAAGCCAACTTCCGAGAAGGTCTTTCCGTGCTCGAATACTTCGTTTCGACGCACGGGGGGCGCAAAGGTCTGGCAGACACCGCACTGCGAACGGCAGACGCCGGCTATCTGACGCGGCGTCTGGTGGACGTGGCCCAGGACGTGATTGTGACCATCGAGGACTGCGGCACCGTGGAGGGCGTGTGGCTGCACGCCACCGACGACGACGAAGTGATGGAGGTGCTGGAGAGGCGTATGGTCGGGCGTATTCTGGCATCGCCGGTGCTCCACCCCCAGTCCGGGGAGGTGCTGGAAGAGGCCGGAGTCGAGATAGATGAAGACATCGCCAGGCATCTGGCGCAGGCCGGGATAACCTCGGTGCATGTCCGCTCAACCCTGTCGTGCCAGTCCGAACACGGGATCTGCCGTATGTGCTACGGGCGCAACCTGGCGACGGGCAAGCTGGTAGAAGTGGGCGAAGCCGTCGGGATCATTGCCGCCCAGTCCATCGGGGAGCCTGGTACTCAGCTGACCCTGCGAACGTTCCACACGGGCGGGGTGGCCAGTGCGGAAGATATTACCCAGGGTTTGCCACGGGTCCAGGAAATCTTCGAGGCACGCAGCCCCAAGGGGAAGGCGCTCCTGGCCGAAATCGATGGGGCCGTGTCGCTGCTCAAAGAGGAAGAGGGCGTGCGCAAAGTGCGAATCGTTTCGATGGAGGTCTATACCGAATCCTACCCCATCCCCCCGCACTACCGTCTGGTAGTCGAAGAGGGGATGGACGTCAAGGAAGGGGATACCCTGGCGGAAAACAACTCCAGCGAACACGAGGGAGCGCCCATCACCGCTCGGTTGGCGGGGGGCGTGCATCTTGAGGATGGCCGGGTGGTGGTGACGCTCAAGGAGCCGGAAGAATCGGAACTCGTCTTGCCGCACACCTCCCGCCTGAGTGTCGAGGACGGGCAGGAAGTCGCGGCAGGGCAGAAGCTCACCGACGGGAGCGCCGACCCCCAGGAATTGCTCACCCTCCAGGGGAAGGAGGCGGTCCAGCGCTACCTTGTCAACGAGGCCCAGAAGGTCTATCGCAGCCAGGGCGTCAATATCAACGACAAGCACATTGAGGTGATTGTCCGCCAGATGTTGCGGCGGGTGCGCATCGAAGAACCGGGCGACACCGGCCTCCTGCCCAACGAACTGATTGAAACTTCTGAGTTCAAGCGGATAAATCGAGAAATCTTGAGCCAGGGGGGAGACCCGGCCATCGCCACAACCATCCTGCTCGGGATTACCAAGGCTTCGTTGAATACGGATAGCTTCCTCTCGGCGGCGTCGTTCCAGGAGACCACCCGTGTCCTGACGGAGGCGGCCATCAATGGCAGCGTCGACTATCTGCGCGGTCTCAAGGAAAATGTGGTCATTGGGAAGCTCATCCCCGCCGGCACCGGCATTGAAAAGCGGGCAGATGGGGAAGAGCAGCGAACGCTTCCGGAGGATATTGCCCTCATTCTGTCGGTGAGCAAAGCGGCGGGAGCAGAAGGCAATGGAGAAGCTCCGCCCCTTTCGGAAGAAGTCCGCCAGGCCAGGGCCATGCTCGGGTTCGATGAGACGGATGACCAGGAGCTTCTTTCGTCCCCCGACCAGGAGGGCAGCCCCACCCCAGATGCCGACCTGACGGAGGCGCTCCGGTCGCTGCTCAGTGGCGGAAACGACACATCCCAGACATCCGAAGGGACGGAACCATCCGAGGGGCCCGAAGCCGAAGTGCCCGAAGTGTCCGAACCGTCGGAAGCGTCCGAACCGTTGGAGGAGATGGCATGGCCTGAACTCCCTGAAGCGCCCGAACCACCCGAATGGTCCGAAGCGTCCGAATGGTCCGAAGTGTCCGAACCGTCGGAAGTGGTGGGAGAGCAAGGAGCAGACGAGAGCGACGACGATGCTTGAGGCGCATGAGCGAGAGGTGCTTGAGGCGCTGGTGTCGCCATGCCGGGCAATCCTTGAAGACCGTCACAAGGCGCGTGAACAGGCGCTCACACTGGCCCGCTCGCTCACGCGCCAGTGCGCCAACACCATCCGGGCCGCCCATCGTGCTCACTTCGATGAGGCGGCCCGTCTGCTCACCGAAGCCGAAGCCGAAGCCGCCAGCCTGCGGGGAGTCGTTGCCGACTATCCCGACTTGCTGGCAGCCGGCTACGCCCAGGATGCTTTCAAGGAATACGTCGAAGCCTCGCTGGTGTATGCGTTTCTGGTGGGGGGCGAACTGCCCTCCCTGCACCACCTTGGCGTTGAGCCTGCGGCCTACCTCAATGGCCTGACCGAAGCTGCCAGCGAACTGCGGCGGGCCATTCTCGACCGTCTGCGGCGGGGAAGCTTCGAGCAGGTGGAACAGTTTCTTGCGGTGATGGACGAGGTCTACAGCCTGCTGCTGACCATTGACTACCCCGACGCCCTGACCGGGGGACTGCGCCGTTCGACGGATGCGCTGCGGCTAGTGCTGGAACGCACCCGCGGCGATGTCACCGCGGCGCTGCGGCAGGAGCACCTGACCGCGGCGCTGGCGGCGTTTGAAGCCCGCCTGAACCAGGAGCGCAGCCAGGAATGATGTTTCTGTGCTATCATAGAGCCAGCGAACGGTGAACGGTGAACGATGAGCGAGCAAGGGAACAATCTGGGGACTGCGGCGCTCCCGGCTGCGGTGCTGGCAGCAATCGCCACCTGCACGGAAGCGTGCCGCATCACGCTGCGCCACCTCGAAGGGGACCGCGATGCTCTGCGGGCAACTCTGGAGCGGCGCATCCGCCCGGCCCCCGATGGCCCGGTGCGGCGGCTCTGTTCGGTCGATGGCTCCCACGCCACGGTCCCCACCGCCGGAGCCACCTTTGTCGCGGTCGCGGCGGCGGCAGTTGAAGAAGCTACCCTGACCGACCAGCAAGTGCTGGTGCATCTGCTCCCCCCGGTGGAAGAACTGGAAACGCTGCTCGGGGGGGTCCGCTGCATCCTCGAACTGCGGCTTCTGGCCCGGCGCGTCCGCGCCACCACCAGTGGCCTATTCGTACTCGATGGGTCATTCTACTCCGTCCTACTCGAAATCAACCGCCTGCTGGTGCGCTATGCCCAGGACCACCGCACAGGCCACCCCCCGGCCTGGTGGGGAGCCTTTCACCCGCTGATAGAAGCCTTCTTTACGGAGGAGGACTGGCGCGTGGTGCTCGAAAGCCGCCGCGTGATTGCCCACTCAAAGTCGGCCACCTCCGCGGATGATGTGGCGGCGCTGGTGCCGCACCTGAGCAGCACGGTCACAGACCGCTCGCTCTGGAGCAGCGTGCTGCACGCGGGGGAATATTCGCTGCCCGTCCCGCTCATCCGCAAAGACCGGCCCCACCTGCTGACCGGCTACCACAGCGCGACCATCCCCGACTTCCGCGACCGTCGGATGGTCATCGAACATGGGTACGGGCAACTCTATGTCATCTACTACCGCCCGGACGCGATTGGTCCGGCCTATCGCCTGGAACTCCCCGCTCCCTTGATTGCGCGGGAACCGCTCGGGGCGGTGCTGGCTACGTTTCGGGGGGCCCTGCGTGTCAACCACTTGCAGGAACCGCTGCCGCAGTTTCTTGCCGATGCCATTTGCCGCCAGATTCACCACGCGCTGACCGCCACGGCAGAGGGAGCCAGAACCACGCTCCAGCACGAATTTGACCTGTCGGTCGTGCAGCGCTATCTTGGTCCCTACCGCACCCCGCGCTAACCCTCCCCCATCTGCCCCCGATGCGTTATGGTACAATAGGGCATCCGGGACAGCGCGGCTCAGGCCGCTGGTCGCCGGGCTGGAGTAGAGTCGACATATGCAGAGAACATCATAAGGAGATGATGCTATGGTTGGTATGACCTCGTCGGGGGCGATGGCCCGAACGCTCATGTCCCCCGCTGACGCCCGTTCAGGCTCGTGGAAAGACCAGGCCAACACCTGGTTGTTCAGTGCGCTCCTGGTGTTGGGAGGGAGCCTCTTTGTCGCCCTGTGCGCCAAAATCCGCCTTCCGCTCCCCTTCACCCCCGTCCCCGTGACGGCCCAGACTCTCGGGATATTGCTGGCAGGAAGCCTGCTCGGGCGGCGGTTGGGCTTGTGGTCTATGGTCCTCTATCTGGCAATGGGCATCGGAGGGTTGCCGTTTTTCACCGGTGAGGGGACGGGGTGGTCCTACCTCATGGGAGCCACGGGGGGCTACCTGCTGGCGGCTCCGCTGGCAGCGGCGCTGGTTGGCTGGCTTGCCGAGCGGGGGTGGGACCGCCGCGTCCTCACCATGGCCCTCTCGATGGTGCTTGGCAACGCGGTTATCTACCTGCTCGGGGTAGCCTGGCTTGCGGCGCTCATCGGGATTCAGGCAGCCGTGATGAAAGGGTTGCTGCCCTTCATCATTGGCGATGTGTTCAAGATTGCGATTGCCTGTGCCGTGCTGCCCGGCGGATGGCGGTTGCTCGGCAGGAAGCAGGCGGAACGAAACGGGTAAGCAGCTGAGAAACGGGTGAGGCTCCATGTATACCATTGTCCTGGCAGATGACCACCAGGTGGTGCGCCTGGGGATGCGAACGCTGCTCGAAGCGGAGGAGGACTTTTCCGTCATCGGGGAGGCGGCAGGCGGACTGGAGGCCGACCGGCTGGTCGAACAGCTGAAGCCAGACATCCTGATTGTGGACTTGATGATGCCAGGAATCAATGGCCTGGAGGTGACGCGCCATGTCGCACAGCGCGTTCCAGGAACCCGTATCATTATGCTCTCGATGCACGCCAACGAGTCCTATGTCCTGGAGGCGCTGCGCCATGGAGCCTCAGCCTACGTGCTCAAAGAATCAAGTGCGAATGATATCGTCCACGCCGTGCGCGAGGTGCTGGACGGTCGGCGGTATCTCAGCCCCCCCCTGTCTGAACGCGCCATTGAAATCTACGTCCAGCAGGCCCGCGAAGAAACTGCCCTCGACCCCTATGAGAAGCTCACCAACCGCGAGCGCGAGGTGCTCTACCTGTCGGCGCAGGGTCACTATGCCACAGAGATAGCGGAGCAACTCTCTATCAGCCCTCGCACCGCGGAGGTCCACCGGGCCAACCTCATGCGAAAACTGGGTCTGCACTCAAAAACGGACCTGATACGCTATGCCCTGTCGCGGGGGATTATTCCGATGGATGAAACCCCACGCTCATCCACGGAGGATTGAGGATTGAGGATTGAATAGTATGACGATGCCCTTGCCTGTGCCATATGAGTAGTCCCCCCCCATCTGGTCCGTTCGTATCAGGAGGAGCCAGAAATGGCGAACAGGCTCCACCGGCCGGGGGCGGGGGGCGGTCCGCCGTATCGCCCGGGCGTCTGGCCCTGATGTTCAACCGCCTGTCCCCCTCGGGAAACATCATCCTGATTGCGCTGGCGATGGCGGTGGGGTTGGTGAGCGGGTTGGGGGCCTATGCCTTCCATATGCTCGTTGAGGTGACGCACGCCTTTGCCTTCGAGTCGCACCTGGTGCCCCACGAGGGGATAGCATCGGTGCTGCGGATGGTGCTGGCTCCAACCTGCGGAGGGTTGGTAGTGGGCACGCTGGTCTGGCTGCTGGCCCGCCACGACCACAGCCACGGGACGGCCTCCGTGATGGAAGCGGTGGCGCTGCACGGGGGGCGGCTCAACCCGCGCCCATTTTTTACCAAAATCTTCTCGGCGGGGTTGCTCATCGGGGCAGGGGGGTCGGCTGGCCCCGAAGACCCCGGCGTGCAAATTGGCGCAGTCATCGGGTCGTCGGTGGGCGAGCGCCTGGGTCTCTCGGTTGCCCGTATCAACACCCTGATTACCGCGGGGGTGGCCAGCGCCATTGCCGCCGCGTTCAATGCCCCCATCGCGGGGGTCTTCTTTGCCCTGGAGATTGTCGCCAGCGATTTTTCGGCCACGATGTTTGCCCCGGTCGTGCTGGCCTCGGTGGTGGCTTCCATCGTCGGGCGGGCGCTGATGGGGTCGCAGCCTGCGTTTCAGGCTCCCCCCCACGCGTTGGTCAACCCCCTGCTCGAAACCCCGCTCTATGCGCTGCTTGGCCTGGTCGCTGCCGGAGCGGGGGCGCTCTTCATCCGTGCGTTGTTCCTGAGCGAAGCAGGCTTCGACCGGCTGCGGCTGCCCATCCCCATGCGGGCTGCCCTGGGCGGGTTGCTGGTCGGGCTGCTGGCGCTCTTGCTCGGCCCCTCCGGTCGCCTTATCCTCGGCAGCAGCTACGAAACCGCCAGCCAGATTATCTATGACGCCGGGCCGGTGGGGGGGATGCTGCTGCTGCTGCTGGCAACCAAATACCTCGCCACGATATGCACCCTCGGCGCAGTACGGGTGGGTGGCACCTTTGCCCCCTCGATGGTCCTGGGGGCGATGATCGGGGGGTTGTTCGGGGAGGGGGTGACGGCGCTCTTCCCTGGTATGACGGCTTCGCCTGCGGCCTACGCGCTGGTAGGGATGGGCGCGATGCTGAATGCGGTCGTCCGTGCTCCCATTACGGCGGTGCTGCTGCTGTTCGAAGTGACCGGCGACTACCACATCATCCTGGCGATTATGGCGAGTGTCGTGACCAGCCACCTGCTGGCGCACCGGCTGCACCCCGAGTCTATCTATACCGAGCGGCTGGCCCGCAAGGGCATTCATCTCCGCTTCGGACGCGACATGAATATCCTGGAACTGGTCACGGTGGGCGAAGCCATGACCCCCAACTTCGATACCATCCGCCATACGGCCACCCTGTCCCACCTGATAGGCGCATTCAGCCATACCCACCACCATGGTTTCCCCGTCGTGGACGATGAAGGCCACCTCTTCGGTATCGTCACGCTCACCGATTTGCAGCGGGCCACCGACGAGGGGGTGCCGCTCACCACCCCCGTCGAGCAGATAGCCACCCGCGACCTGATCGTCGTCTACCCGGAGCAGAGCCTGAATGTAGCGCTGAACCAGTTTGCCCAGGCCGATGTGGGACGGCTCCCGGTCGTGGACCGGCGCAACCCCTGCCGCTTGCTCGGGGTGGTGCGCCGCAGCGATATCATCAAAGCCTACCGCCGGGCCGCATTGCAGCGCTCCGAACTGGAACACCGTCACCAGCAAATGCACCTGGGCGGCCAGTGCGACACCCACGTCATTGAGATGAACGTGCTGCCAGGCAGTGCCAGCGATGGGCGGGCCGTGCGAGACCTGCACCTACCCGAGCACGTCATCATTACCGCCATCCGCCGCAACGGAGAGACGATTATCCCCCGCGGGAGCACCATTCTGCATGGGGAAGACCACCTGACGCTGCTGGCGATACCCGAACAGGTGCCGCAGATTGAGGAAAGCTTGCTCCACGGCACCGGTGACGATACCGAGCCGCGCTATCACGAAATCGTGCTGACCCGTGGTGCGCCGGCGGTGGGCAAGAAGGTTGCCGAACTCTCCCTCCCCCCCGATGTGCTGATTGTCACCCTGCGCCAGGATGGGCACACCCAGGCCGTCCATGGCAACACCGTGCTGACCACCGGGGACGAACTGACCATCCTGTCCCCGCCGTCCGACCTGGAGGAGGCTATCTACTGTTTGAGCGGGCGGTAGGGGGAGC
>DAOTUF010000535.1:0-3355 GCA_034437495.1 Chloroflexaceae bacterium
CCTCCCCCTCACGCCGTCCGTGACCATCACACAGCCCCGGGCGCTGCCGGCGGAAGCGGCACGACCAACGCCCACCCCAACCAGCACCCACATCCTCACCAGCACGACCACGCCGATTACCAGGACCGCGACAGTCCCCCCCCCCGTGAGCACCCATCCGCTGCCGCTCCTCTTCCTCACAGGGGATGGACAGGTGGCACGGCTTGACGCGGACGGAACAGGGGACCCGACGGTGAGGACCATCACGAACGAGCCGGGTCGGGTCGTTGAGTTTGCCGTTTCGCCCACCACCGGCGCACTGGCCTGCCTGGTCGAGCCAGCAGCGCCGACCGCACCGACCGCACCGACCGCACCGACCGCACCGGGAGCAGGCGAAGCGGGGGGGGAACGGCTCCTCATCTACGTTGCTGCCGATGGGCAGCAGCGGCGTGAAGTGTTTCGCGGCCCGCTGAGTTCCCCGCTCTTCCTGGCCGACGACGAGAGCATCCGCGAGCTTGATCCGAACAGCACCGGCCAGCGCATCGCCTACCGCGTCGGTGCGCCATTGCCCGATGTTCCGCCGGAACGGGCGGGGCCGGGCGTGTTCGAGTCCTACGACATCGGGATGTGCCCTTACCTCATGCAACCCGACAACGATGCCTCCCCAGGCGGAAGCCGGTACCGTCCCGAAGCGCTCTCCCCAGATGGCACCCGTCTCTTGCTGCACGCCTTGGGACCGGGGAGAGCAGGGGAACCAGGGGGGATGGAAGGAACACCAGGAGGGGGAACCCTCGCCATCTTCCAGCCGGATGGCTCCCTGACTCCCCTGCGCCCTGCGCAATCCCCCACGCAACCGCTCCCCTTCCGCTCCCCCGGCAGTGCCGCGTGGAGTCGGGACAGCAGCGCTGTCTATGTGGCCGTGGGATGGGATGAGCCGGGGGGAGCGCCGGGTGCTGCCGTGCCCGCGGGGTTGTGGCGGGCCGATGCTACCACTGGTGCTGCCGAAATCGTCTTCGATGGCAGCATTGACGGTGTTCCCATGCAGGTGGCTTACCCGCACCCCCTGCCCGACAAGCAACTCTCCCTGTTTCTGGCACCGACCGAACCACCTCCCCACCCGGTGGAAGAATCCTCCCCGCGCTCCCGCTCCTTCACGATGTACCGCATGGCTGCCGATGGCAGCGGGGAACCGGTGGCCGTGCGTAGCGACCATCACAGGATTCAGCAGGTCCTCTGGGCACCGGACGGGAGGGGAGCCGTGGTCGAAGCCGAAGCCGAAGCCGAAGGGGGAACGCCGGGTGAGCACCCTGGGTCGCGCCTGCTCTGGCTCAGCACCGATGGAGGGCCGGCGGTTGAGCTTCTGTCCCGAGGATATACGACGGGAGGAGCTATCCAGTGGGGGGCACCATCTCAAGAGGCTATACACAATTCGCATTTCTCCCCTTAAATATCTGGTATGATGTGAATTATGGAGCCACTAGTCAACGTCAAGCACAAACTGGAAACGGTCTTCAGCGAACCACAGGCCGACGTACTCGCAACGGTGGTCGGAGAGACTATCCTCCCGCTGGCAACCGATCTGGGTGAACTAAAGTCTATCGTTCGGGACCTGGCCATTGCGCAGCAGCGCACTGAAGTAGAAATACGGCAACTGACGCTTGCGCAGCAACGTACCGAGCAGCGCGTCGAAGCCCTGGCCGAGGCGCAGCAGCGCACCGAAACAGAAGTCCGTCAACTGGCGAAAGAACTTCGGGCCACGCGCAAAGAAGTCGGGGGTCTTGCTATGACGGTCGGGTATACCCTGGAAAATGCGGCCTACCGCGCCCTTCCATCCCTGCTGGAGCACGACTATGGGGTCGTCGTGCAAGAACGCCTGCTCCGTCGCTATATGGCTGATAAAGAGGGGGAACCTATTGAAGTCAACATTGTCGGGCAGGCGCTTCTTGAAGGGCGGACAGTGACAATTATTGGTGAGGGAAAAGCACAACTTTCTCAAAAAGGCATCGGGGATTTTATCCGGCGCAAGCTCGCCCGCCTGGAAGGGGTTGTCGGGGAGATATTCCCGGTGCTGGTGACGCACATGATCAGCAACCCCGATGTGGAGGCGTATGCCCGGACGAAAGACATTGTGCTCTACTACTCCTATCAGTTTTGAGAGGTGGTTTTCTCGTTACTCACTATCGATAGACCCTCCGATCCCATTCTGGTGGACGGACAAGCCACCACCCCTCCCCCCACCCGGAGCAGACCAGCAAACGAATGGCCCAAAAATCCTATTGCCATGTGTCCCCCAGATCGCTATAATACAACACAGGCATCCAGAGATTTTGGATTTTGCCAGGTTTCCAGCACCACCACCGTGGGCAACACATCAGGAAACACAGCACATACCACCCGAACGACACACAGACCCGGCCCGGGAACAGGGTTCGCCCTCCCGCTTCTGGAACACGCCGGGTGAAGGAGGTCCCGTATGAATTTCCGACTGAGTGACATCGCAGCCACCGAAGAACCCCCCCAGGCAACAGCGACCCCGACCATTGACAAGGACCTGTCGGTCCCCACCCCTCCCCAACCCGACGCGATAGAAGAAACCGGTCTGGGGCGGGGCTTTCTGAATGACCTTATCCTCAAGGTCATCTACTTCAGTGGCAATATCACGCCCACGAAAATGGAAGAAGTCACCAAGCTCCCCTACCTGGGCGTCATTGACCAGGTGCTCAACTACCTCAAACTCGAAGAGTACGTCGATATCATCGGGGCCGAAGGAGGCTTCAGCGAACGCACCTTCCAATACGTCATTGCCCGCAAAGGTCTGAACAAAGTCCAGGAGGTGCTTGAACGCAGCCAGTACGCCGGCCCGGCCCCCGTTCCGCTCGAAGACTACGTCAATATGGTCAAGGGCCAGTCTATTGGCAACATGGTCGTAGACCAGGCAACCATCCGCGATGCCTTCAGCCACCTCGTCATCAGCAACAGTATGCTGGACCGCCTCGGCCCCGCGGCCAACTCAGCCCGTTCGCTCTTCCTCTACGGGCCGCCGGGCAACGGCAAGACCACCTTCTCCGAAGGTATCGCCAACCTGCTCAGCGGACATCTTCTCCTCCCCTATGCGGTCGAAGTCGATGGGCAAATCATCAAGCTGTTTGACCCGCTGAACCACAAGGTCATCGCGCAGCACGAAGTGACCCACGTCGAAGAAAGCGAACCCTTCGGCGGGCCGTCCGCTGCCGTTATGCGTCCCCCGGACGCCCGGTGGGTTATCTGCAAGCGCCCGCACGTGGTGGTTGGCGGCGAACTTATTCTCGAACAACTCGAACTCATCTTCGACCCCATCTCCAAAGTCTACGAAGCCCCCTTTCAGATGAAGTCCAAT
>DAOTUF010000536.1:0-2240 GCA_034437495.1 Chloroflexaceae bacterium
CGCTGGCCATTGACCGCAGCCTCAACGGGGCCGACGTGATGCGCGGGGAGGCGCTGTGGATTGAGGCCGGGGACCGCGTGCCAGAAGCCGAGGTAGCGTGCGGTGCTCGGATTGGTATTGGCTATGCCAGCGAGCAGGACCGCCTGGCTCCCTGGCGCTTCTGGATGCATGAAAACGGCTATGTCTCCCGCTTCGTCTAAGGAGTGAAATAGTTCACTGTGGGTTTCCCCCTTGTATTTTTGTCAGGGTATGGCGTATAATAGAGAAGTGATGATCGTTGTGACGGGCACCAGGGTCGGAGTTCGAGGCTTGGCGGTCTAGTCTGGTTCGCGGAGTAGAATGACCTGGTGCGCCTGGAGGTAGTTGCGATGCTCTTTTTGCGCATGTTCGTGTATCGGGTGCTCGCCTGGGCGAGGGAAAACTGGCTGGTCGTTCGGTTTCGGGTGGCGCTGGCCCAGTTGCTCGCTGGCGTGCTGTGCGTTGTCTTGCTGGCGTGTCTCTTCCTGGACCCGTTCTTGAGCGATTTCGGGTTGTTTCTAGAAAACATCGTCCTCACCGGGGCCATGGTGGGGTTGTTCCTCTTGCTGTGGAATATCTTCTCGACCCAGAAGGAGATGCACCCCCAGGTCGTTCCTGTTCCCGAGGCGGTGCCTGCGCCTGTCCCCGTCCCCGCTGCCGTGCCGGTGGCCAGTAAGGAGGCGCTGAAGGTTGCCCCGGCCGGGGTCGCTTCGAAGGCAGGCCGACTCCTGAAGGTGTCGGACAAAGCGGTGGTTGCGGGAGGCGGAGCGCCAGAGCCGCCCGTCGTGCCGGGGTCGGTCAAGCTCGTGACCTCTGCGGTGGTGACGGAGCAGCCGGTGCTGAAGGAGGCAATCAAGGCGGTTCCTACGACCACGGTGCCACCCCGGGAGCGGGATATGGTGGTGGTGAAGGCGCTGCCAGAGAGCAGGCCAATCGCACGGATGGCTATGGCTGCTCGGGAAGTCCGAGAAGCGGTGAAGGTCGTTCCGCTGGTGACGCGTGAGACAAAGACCCTCCTGAAGGACCCGGAGCAGGTTATCTCTTCCACCGGGCCGCTCCCCTCGCAGCCGGTGTGCTCGGCAGAGGTCAAGGCCCTGCCGATGAACGGGGTGAAGAAGGGGTTGGCGCTGGACATGAAGATGAAGGAGACCGACAAGGTGGCGCTCCAGGCTTCGCTGGTCAGCAAGGAGACCATCGCGTTGGGGCCGCCGGCCAGGATGCTCCTGTCGCGGTCGTGGAAGGACCTGCAACAGGCAGGAAAACGGGCCGGTGCCTACGTTTCAGGGCTTGCCGAGCACCTGAAGCAACCGTCCATCGGGCGGGAGCCACTGCCAGCACCGGTGGTGTGCTATATCAACCAGCGCGATAAAATGAAACCATAACACCGGGTCGCCGGTCGGGGCACACCCCAGGTATGCCCCGACCGTTTTTCTCCTTCCTCTTTCCCTTTGCGTTCCCCTGCTTTCCTCGTTCTTCCGCTCTCTTCCCTACTTCCCCGACCGTGGTGGGGGGTGCGTGCTGCGCTGCCGCACCTGCAAGACCATGAGCACCAGGTTCAACCCTGCGGCCCCCAGGAACAGCGCGAGCGCCAGCCAGAAGCCGCTCTGATATTCGACATCGAGCAATCCGGTCGATTTCAGCGCGTCCCCCACCGTGTCCAGCAGTCCCGATGGTTCGTCGGACGGTTTCTCCACCGTGTCGGTCAGGGCGACCTTGAAGAGGGCAAGTCCCGCAGCTCCCGCTGCCCCACTGAGCGTTGACATAGCCGTTGCCGCTACCTGGCGGAAGAAGCTGCCCACCAACCCGAGCACCAGGGACCCCACCACCACCAGCGAGGGTATCAGCACCGAAACGGGGATATCTTCCAGGTCGTCTACCTGTATCCCCGATTCGCCGGTGAGCATCTGCGCTCCGCTCAGGCTGATTTCCCGCGGGCCACACGAGAAGGTGACAAACGGGAGAAAGAAGCAGAGCAAGATAGCGCCGAACAACCCCGCCGAAATGCGCTTCGGGGTTTTTCCTGCCGGGGGCTGCGTCTGCTCGGGTGGAGCGGAAAGGGGTGGCAGGGATGGGGAGGAGCGAGGGGCTGCGTCCTGCCACGCAGCACCCGTACCCGGTCCCTGGTAGTCGAAGCGGCGGCCTCCTGCGGTGGGGGGGGGAGGGGGAGGGTCGCCACTTCCCCCGTTGCCGCTTGCGCTGGTCTCCGGCCCCTGGTAGTCGAA
>DAOTUF010000537.1:0-2695 GCA_034437495.1 Chloroflexaceae bacterium
AACAAAAAGTTACATGCCAGCCCCTTCTATGTTGATATCCTGTTGATAGGTTGTGTGAAAGTGGGGGGAAGTATGTGGATAACGATGGGTTGTCCAGGAAGTGAGGGGCAATTTGCCAAGCCAGCCCCGGCCCCGCGGGGGGCGGGGTCGGGGGTCATTCGTAGGCCAGCACGTCGCGCACGGTCAGGCGCGAGGCGTTCCAGGCGGGCAGCAGGCTGGCCACTGCCGAGAGCACGACGACCACCAGCAGCCAGATGAGCAGGCCATCCATGGAGAACGCATAGCTGAGGGGAACTTGAAACAACGCCACGCCGACGGAGGCGCTGAGGGGTTTGCTCAGGGGGATGGCGATGAGCATACTGAGCAGCCAGCTTACCATACCAATCAGGACCCCTTCCACCAGCACCAGGTTCATCACGTCCCCGTTCGATGCGCCGATTGCCCGCATGATGCCAATCTCGCGGGTGCGCTCAAGCACGTTGATGCTCATCGTTCCCATCAGCCCCAGGCCGCCCACAAACGCCAGCAGCACGGCCATCATCGCCAGCAGGGAGACAATGATGTTGAAGGTCATCGCAACCTCCTCGCGCTCTTCGGCCATTTTCGTGACGGAACTGACGCGGATACCCCGCTCTTCATAGTGCTGCTCCAGTCGGCGGGCAATGGCTGCTTGTGAGGCAACGTCGTGCTGCTCTGTGACGACCCAGATAGTGTTGGCCCGCCCGGTTTCGCCCTTCACGCGGGAGAAGTGGGGGTAGTTGACGTAGCCTGCGGGCCAGAGCATCTGGGAGATGCCGACCACGCGCCAGGTCCGTTCATTCCCCTTGATGCTCAGGGTGATATTGCTGCCGACTTCGATGTCCGCTTCGTTCTTCACGAAGGCGGTGGTCAGGACGATGCCGTTTTCGTCGCCCGGCAGGAGCCAGCGTCCCTCCACGACGATGGGCTTCATGAGCTTGCTGCCGGGCTGGAGCGCAAAGAGCATCACCGCCTCGCTATCGGTGTCGTCCGGGCGGACGCGGCGGCTCGTCAGAAAGCCGATGCTCTGGGCATCCACGATGCCGGGCACACCCAGTGCGTGGCTTTCAATGAGTTCGGTTCGGTAGGAGCGGCTCAAGGTCATCCAGATATCATACTGCCAGACATCCAGCAGGTCTTCGAGCGTCTGGAACATCGAGTCGCGGATGCAGAAGACGCTGATGAACATGGTTCCGCTCAGGGTGAGGGTGGTCAGGGTGAGGGCCAGCCGCCCCTTGCGGCGGAAGGTATTGCGCAGCGAGAGGAGCAGCGGGCGCGACAGCCCCCGCACGCTGCGAATCAGGCGGTCGAAGAGACCCCGCCCATAGCTGCCCGGCCCCCCTTCGGTGTCCAGCGCTTCGCGCACACTGATGCGGGTGCCGACCAGGACGGGGTAGAGCGCTGCCAGGATGGGAACCAGCAGGCTGATGGCTGCTTGTAGCAGCACGACCCGCGGTTGGAGGGTCACGTCGTCAATGTCGAAGTTGAACAGCCCGGCCATAAAGCGGCTCAGGCCACTGGCGGCCACGGCGCTCAGGGGCACGGCGATGAGCATGGCTATCATCCCGAAGGTGATGGAGAGCACCAGGTACATGTGCATAATCTGCATCCGCCGTGCGCCGATGGCCTTGAGCAGGCCAATCTGCCGCACGTGCTGCGTCAGGATGGCGGAGATGGTGGTGACGACCAGGAAGCTGCTCAGGAAGAGTGCCAGGATACCGAGCACGCCGAGCAGCAGCACAATCGCCTGGATGAGGTAGTCCAACACGTGCTCGCCCGGCTCCGGCACCATCAGGTAGTAGACCGGGCGGCCACTTCGCTCGACCTTTTCTTTCACCTGGTTGGCAATGTGCTGGATGTGCGCTTTGTCATCTTTCCCTTCCGAAACGACGAGGTACAGTTCGTTGTAGCTGCGCGGCTCGCCAAGCCATTCGAGGGTGTCGAAGGTGACGTAGCCGTAGATGGTGCCGTCGAGGAAGGAGGGAAGCTGCGACAGGTCGTGGACGACGCCGGTCAGGGGCATCTCCCGCAGGTCGCCGCCGGCGGTCTTGATGGTCAGTGTGTCCCCGACCTGCCTCCCGAGCAAGCCCATAGCCGACCGTTCGATGAGCAGCGCATGGTCGTCTGGTGGCCATGCGCCGTGCTCCGGGGAGACCTTGTTGATGCGGATGTCTTCGTAGTCGGGGATAGCAAACACCTGCAAGTCACGCCAGGCGTCTGGCCCGACCTTCAGGCGCACGGTGGCCTTGCGCCGCCCTTCGGCTTCCTCCACCCCATCCATGTTCCGCACGACCTGCACCAGTTCGTCGTCAAAGCCGACATCGCCCCCCCCGAAAAAGGGGTCACTCACCATCATCATGGCGCTGGCGGGGTTGGTGGTCTGGTAGCTCCGGTCCAACCCTTCCGACAGCAGCACCCGCGAGGTAGCGATGACGCCCACCGCGAAGACGCCCACGGCAATGGAGAGCACCACCAGGATGGTGCGGGTTTTGTTGCCCCACAGGTCGCGGAGCACCTTTTTCCAGCGTGGACCAATCATCTCATCTCGCCTTCTCGCGGCTCATGGTGGACCATCTTGTGGAGATCATGATACCACTATGGGATTTAGCCGAGACTAAATAAAATGTTAGCTGGATATAAAATAGCACGGGGAGCGGGGGGTGTCAAGGGGGGGAGG
>DAOTUF010000538.1:0-6025 GCA_034437495.1 Chloroflexaceae bacterium
GGGGGCGGGGGTGGGGGGGGACGGGGCTGAACCATCCCCTGCTTCCCATCCCCCAACCCCACTCATTTCACTCTCCCACCCTGCGTCGTCTCACTCCGCGTTCGGGAATGGCTCATAGGTCGGGAGCACCAGCGGAGGGTCTGCCGGGTCGGTGGCGGGTGGTGGAGGTGGCGGAGGCTGCGGCGTCGGCGTGGGAGGAGCAGCGTTGGCTCCCGGTGCGGGGACCCCGGCTGGTGGTTCCTGCGGCTCCTGCCACCCCCACCCCTGAATCTTGAAGGGGATAGCCCGCGCAACCTGACTATCGTACCCCTGCATGGTCATCACCCAGGTGCCGAGCATGGCATCCGGTGGCGACTGCCACTTGAAGTCAATCCGTCCGTCCTTGTTCGGAGACTTGGCGCGGTGCCAGGAATCGTAGACCTCCCCGTCTGGCGCAGTGAGCCAGTAGCTCACCTTCTCCTCCGAATCGAAGCCGGTCGCAGCAAAGGCAAACGTCGTCCCCGGAGGGCCGGCGACCGGGGCAACTTTGGCCTGGAAGTCGGCCGCGTCCGGGCTGCGCCCGTGAACCTCGAAGAGCGTCACGACGGGCACCTTGCTGCGGTCGCCCCGTGCGGTCAGCGCCCACCGCCCGCCCACCGCATCGTGGGGCACCTCAAAAGAAACCGTAAAATCACCATCGCGGTTGGCTTCCGCGTACTTCCCACGAATGACGGCCTCGGTGGGAGAGGTCGCCCAGGTCGAAACCCGCTCGTGGGGATAGAAATTGGTGGCCACAAACGTGACCTTCTGCCCGGCTGAGACCGCCGGCTGCACCGGCTCCAGCGTGAAATCAGCGGCCCGGCTCCTCAGCGGTACGAACGTTAGCACGCCAATGAGCAGCAGGGCCATCCCTGCCGCCACAATGAGCGATACCCTTGAACGTGGGTGTTTCTGTTTCATAACGAACAGTGGCTCCTTTCGTTGGGTCACTGGTGGGGGACCCTTGCCGTCTGGACGCCTGCGCAAGTCCGCGAACGTCCAACAAAGGCCCCCCCCTTCTCTCTCCATGATACCAGCTTTTCACCACCAGGAGCCGTGATGTTGGTGACGAAGCGATGACATGTTCTCCCCGTCCACCCCTCGTCACAACCGCGTAATCCCCCGGCCCCCGAGGTCCAAACGTCGCAAGCCCCCTCCCCCAATCTCGCGGGCAATCGAACTGAACGTATCGGTCAGCCCCCGCAGGTCGGTGAAGAAGCTCTGGTCGGGCGAGGAGGCCACCTGGTCCAGGAAGGTGCGGTCGGCGTTGCCAAACCCGACCGCGACAATCTGGATGCCCGCCTGGTGGCACCGCCGCGCCCGCTCAATGGCCGCATCCTGATACATCCACAACCCGTCGGCCAGCACCACGGCGTAGCGAGCCTCCGTCACCTGGTGCAGCAGGAGGTAGATATCATCGAAGGGGTCGCCGCTGTTGCCCACCCCGGTGATGCCAATGGTCAGTTGCTCGATAGCCCGCGCAAGCTGCTGCGTGTCCCGCGTGGCGTGCAGGTCTATCTGCACGCGGTCGGAAAAGGAAATCAGCCCGATAGAGGTGGTGCGGAGGTCGCAGCGGTTGACAAAGGCGTGGGCCGCGTTCTTGGCCTGGTCGAGCGGCGGACCCGACATACTCGGGGAGAGGTCGAACGCCAGGTAGACCGTGGTCGGCTCCTGCCGCAGCACCTCTTCCGGCGGTTCGTCCGACCAGCCGATGTCCAGGTTCTCGCGCTCAACGGACGGTTCGGGAAGCTGCTGGCCGGCCTGCTCATCGAATGCCCGCACCTGTACCACCCCGTTGGTATCGTAGCTGTACTCAATCCGTACCCGGGTTTCGCCCTGGTAGTGCGGCACCTTGCCGAAGGTGTAGCGACCAAGCACAGTGTTTTCGGTCGGGCGCTGCGACTCCCCTTGCAGCAAGTAGACATCCAGCTCGTTGGCGCGGTGGGCGCTGGTCGCGAGCACCTTGGTCTGCGCCTCCGTCGCGGGGATACGGCTGTTTTTGGGCAGGATAATGCTGTTCAGGAAGCGGGAACCATCGGCGCTGACGACGATGCACCCCAGGCTGTGCGCGGTGACATCCTGAATAGTCGGGCGCGGGCCGAGCACCCCCCGCGAAATGCGTTGGAGACCCGCCCCACTGCGGTCCCCGAGCAGGGCGGCCTGCATCGCTGCGCCCGCGGCGACACACTCGTCCGGGTTGAGCACGCTGCTTGGTTGGCCGCCCCACAGCGCGTGCAACCGCGTGCTGCACATGGCCATGCGCGTTGAGCCACCCACTAGCAGGATGCTGTCTACGCGCTTGAGGGGGGGAGCGGTGGCCTGGAGCACCCGCTCCACCAGGATCATCGTCTGGTCCACCAGGTCGCTCGTGGCCTGCTCGAACTCGTCGCGGGTCACGTCAATGCGGACCGTATGGTCCATCGCTGTGACGGTGGCGCGGGTGCGTTCGCGGGCCGAGAGGTCCTTTTTCACCTGTTCGGCCACCACCAGCAACGCCTGGAAGCCGTAGGGGTCAGTGAGGGGGTTGACCCCGGCCTGCTGCTCAAACCGCTCGGCAATGAGCGTGAGCAGGCGGTCATCCCAGTTCTTGCCGCCCAGTTCGTGGTTGCCGTCCGTGCCGATGACCTCGACACGGCCCGCTTTCACCTGCGCCAGGGTCACGTCAAACGTGCCCCCACCCAGGTCGTAGACCATCACCGTGGCGTTGGTTCTGGCCTTGTCCACGCCGAAGGCTAGAATAGCCGCGGTCGGCTCGTTGATGATGCGCAGCACCTCCAGCCCGGCCTTCTTCCCGGCCTCAATCGTGGCGTTGCGGGCGCTGTCGTGGAAGTAGGCCGGCACGGTAATCACCGCCTTGCGCACCTCGTGCCCCAGAAAGGCTTCGGCGTCGGTTTTGAGCTTGCGCAGCACAAAGGCCGACAGGTCGACCGGCGTGTAGGTCGTGCCTCCATATTCGTAGCTCGCGTCGGTGCCCATGTCGGGCTTGAAGAACTGCGCGGTTGTGTCGGTGTACTGGTCAATGTTCGCTCTGGCCTCCGCCCCGACCACGACGGTCCCGTCGGGTCGGAACTGGACGACCGAAGGGGTGATACGCTCCTGTTCACTGTTGGGGATAATCACCGTCTGGCGGGTTTCTTCATCCAGGTATGCAATGACGGAGTTGGTGGTGCCCAGGTCAATCCCTACCACCATGTCTTTCTCTTTCATGGTTTTTTCCTTTGCGTTTGCTCGGATTTCAATGGGTATACCTCTCCTCCTCTTCCCTCTCCTCCGTCGCATCTCTGACCCTGCTGCGGGTCTTCTGGCCTTTCCGAACCACCCCCCGCCGCTCCCGAAGCGGCAGGGGGTAGTCCTGGAGATTACCGGGATAGTGTATAGGTATTCGTTATTCGGGGGAAACTTCCTCTCCTCCGCCTTCCCCCTCGTCCGGGGCCTTCTCCTGCTCCCCGCCATCCTCGCACGAGACCGGGGCAACCTGTCTGGCAACATCTATCGGGACGGGGAGCAGGCGAGCATGGACCCACCCCTCCTCGCCGGCCTCGTTGCGGATGCGATACCAGGACCCGTCAGCCGAGCGGGACAGGACATTGACCCGCTCTCTGGCATAGAGATAGTACAGCACTGGCTCGTCCTCCGCCGGCGACTGCATGGTGCAGCCATCGAACAGGTCGGGCGAGAGCACCAGCAGACGCGCCGCCGACCACGGGGGGGGAGCCGCCGGCCCCGCCGCAGGCGCACGGAACAGCGGCCCGATGCCATAGCGGTAGACCGTGGTGCCTCCCCCCACCAGCACGATGAGCAGGACGATAGTTGCCAGGGCAGTCCCGACGATGTAGGCGACCTTGCGTGAGCGCCACTGCTCCGGCTCGGGCGGCTCCGGCTCAAGGACGGATTCGGGTTCGAGAATCCAGTCTACTGGCTGGAGCACCTGACGTGGTGCAGCAGTATCCTGAGCCATGCCGGTGCCTTTGCCCCGGTCCAGCGCCGAGGCGAAATAGGCAACATGGGGAAAATCCTTCTCAAGGC
The DNA here is from genome assembly GCA_034437495.1 of Chloroflexaceae bacterium. GTDB lineage: Bacteria > Chloroflexota > Chloroflexia > Chloroflexales > Chloroflexaceae > JAAUSY01. Next base: position 4,045 of record DAOTUF010000538.1, read on the forward strand.
CAAGCACCAGGTTGGCTTCACCGTTGTCTATGAGCCACTGGCGCACCGCAGACGACTGGTGCATGGGGGTGCCCGCCTCCATCTGAAACTGCTGGTGTATATCGAACAGGTCGGCTTTGGTGACGATGACGCTGATGCGCCGCGCATAGGAGCCTGCGCCGCGAATGGTCGTAATGAAGCGGTCGTAGACATCCTGGGGAGGTTCGTGGCTGGTGCGCTGCTCAATGGAAGGGTGGTGGTGCAGGTTTGCCGCATACGCGGTACGCACCGACGTCATCGAAAAGGGGTCTATCAGGAAAAGGAAGCCATCGGCGTGGTGCAGGTAGTTTTGACGGCGACGTTCGTCGTCGGCCTGCTGATAGACTTCACCCGCGGCGTCGTACAGGTAGACCAGCGTGTTGGTCTCGTGGGCATGCTTGAGCACCACCAGGAACGCCCTGGGCGAGAGGGTGGCGGTCGGGTGGAGGTCGCGGCCCGCCTCCAGTTCGGCGCGTTCGGCCACAAAGCGCTGCCGGTCTTCGGCACCGGGGAAGATGAGTTCGTAGCCTGTTTCGTGCGAGAGGTCGTCCAGCGCCATCACGATGCGCGTGACCATGGTGGACTTCCCGACGGCCCGCCCCCCAATCATCGGCAGGTGTACATGCCGCATATCTCTGCCGCCGGGGGGCAGTTCGCGCCCGCAGTGGGGGCAGAACGCCCGCAGCCGTTCGCGCCCGTTGACCTCGCTAGTGGGCAGCAGCGTGCCACACTGACACCGCCGCTTGAGCACCCCGTAGGAACCAGGCACCAGTTGCTCATGCCTGGCTCCGCAGGTGGGGCAGCGGTAGTGGGGCAGGCGAAACTGCTGGTAGCAGTCGGGGTGGGGGCAGTCCATGGTCACGCCCCGCCACCGCATCGAAAAGCCTTCGATGAAGCGCAGGTAGAGCGCTGCCACGAAGAGTGCCGCCCAGATGAGCCGGATGACCAGGAGGTGCGACAATGCCAGAAACACAAACATGGTCATGGCTCCGGCGGCTCCGGCGGCCCCGCCAATGCCAAAGAGCATACCGAAGGGCCAGAGCAGCGGTCGGCGGAAGAGGAATTCGGTCACGAAATCGGAGAAATACCAGCTTGAGAACTTCCGCAGTAGAATCATCGCGCGGTCGCGCACAATGGCGGCGTCAATGGGGGCCTGGTGGAAGACGGAGAGCTTGTAGGCCGGCTCTGGCTCGACCGGGGTTTCTTCGCGGAAACCCGCCAGTTTCCCCCGCATGGCCGCCAGCACCGCCCGACCATAGCACACCAGCACGACAAGCATACCGATGAGCGCACTGATACCCAGAAACAGCGGCACGATATAGACGAAAAAGATATAGGTGATGTGGGGAACATCCTGCAAGGATACGTCCAGTGTGGGCATGGTTTGCTATCTCCTCCTCAAGAAATGAAACCAGGGTCTCGTGGTGCTCCTGCGCCACTGTTTCCACGTGGTCTGCAACGGGGCATCACTGCTGCGCTGGCGAATGGTGCGTTCGATGGCGCTTCGCTCCTTCCCCCCAAACGAGTCCCAGACCCCCTGCAAGGCTTCGCTGAGCACCTCGACCGCGGGGGTCTGGTCGGTCTGACGGGAGAGCGGCGTCAGCGCCCGGAACAACCGTACAAACCAGTCGCTATCAGCTTCCTGCCGCGGTGCGCTGCGATAGTCGTTCAACCAGCTTTCGACCACAGACCACAGGGTTGCTTCCTCCATGTGCAGCGTGTGGAACGCTTTGCTCACTATATCATAGGAAGGCAATTTGTGCAGCATGGGGGCCAGCACCCCGGCGACCACCGCCCGGCGCATCTCCCCCTGCCCGGCGGGGAGCGTTTCCAGCACCAGGAGGGTCGTTGCAAAGGCCCGCTCTTCGTCCTCCGCCACCCCATTGCCCACTCTGCTGCCCTGCCGCTGCACCAGTTCCACCAGAAAGCGGGCGACGGTCGGGTTCGGGGGGTGGGGGGGAGC